>NZ_JBFHFD010000356.1:0-8792 GCF_041583735.1 Novipirellula sp. | reverse complement strand
GTTGCTCCGCTGCTGGGCTTGTTGGGCACCGTACTGGGAATGATCGAAGCGTTCGAGACGATCAGTTCACAAGAATCGATCGGCCGACCGGAGATGCTGGCATCCGGGATCAGTACCGCACTGATGACCACCGCGGGTGGGTTGATGGTCGCCATCCCGGCTTATTTGGCCTACATGTATTTCAGTAGCAAAAGTGATCGGTACTTAGGCGAGATCGACAAGTTGTGCCAACGCGTGGTCGATTGTATTTCGGCCGAGGGACTCGAGAACTCTGGCAATGCACGACCGCAGCGGAAACGTCGAGCTGCGTAGGGGGGGCGAATATTGAACCTGAGAATTCGTGCTTCACTCATCACTTAGTTAGCCGTTTGGGCGCTAGCCCCGGTTCGAGAGTGACGAAACCGTAGCTACGCTCGCCAGAGCGTGGATAAGTGTCAATGGTTGCCGCGGAATTCGCGTCACCACCTTCTGCCGAAGGTAGCTACAAGAAATGCTTCATTGCGTTGGCAAGAACGGCTAAACGACGAACTTCAAACAACACAAAAACTGCACGATCTCCCAGGCTTTGAACTAAATACTCATGCTGATGACAGGCTGGAAGCCAATCCCACGGCGAAGATGACAGGCTGGAAGCCTATCCCACAGAGACGATGAACGAACGACTTATCGAGTGAAATTATGGCAATTCGACGCGAACGAGCAGAAGATGCGACGATCAATTTGACGCCGATGATCGATGTCGTTTTTCTACTGATCATCTTTTTTATGGTCGGCAGTAAATTTAGCGAGGCAGAAAGCCGAATTAATGTAAATGTTCCTTCGGTGGGCGATCTGCGGTCGATGACGCGGGTGCCTGACGAGCGGGTTGTCGTGGTGGCCAATGATGGATCACTGACGCTCGACGAAACGCCGGTCACGATTGCACAGTTGTCGGAGACGCTTCGCAATCAACATGCAAATTATCCGGCACTGAAAGTCGCGGTCCGCGGCGATGGCGAAAGCTCTTTTCAACAAGTGGCCGAAGTGCTGCACGCGGTTCGCAGCAGTGGTGTCCAGCAAGTCGGATTGTCGGCAAAAAGCACTCGGCGCTGAGCAGCCACGGGGATCGACTGTTTTGTCGTTGCTGTTTCGGCAGCCGACAAACCCTTTTCTCCCATTTGAAAGCAAAGACTGATACTTCGATTCCTCGACGGTGACGACGTGCTTTCCTTTTCGTTCAACCGATCGCTTATCGCGTTGCAAACCTCGTATTCGCTGTGGGCGGATCGACGTTTGGTGTACGCCGTTGCGGCGGTGGCGGTGGCCCTGTTGCTGGTGACGATTTGGTTGTTCCGGCGACAAAAACGCCAAGGCCGCCAGGCTGGAATCATCTGCTTGATCGGCTCGGTTGTACTGCACCTTGTTCTGCTGTTCCTGGTGCCCTATTTGCCAAAACCAGCGGGAGGGGCCGCGGAAAGCCACCCTGAATCGGACGATACGATCGGGATCCAGGACATCGAATTCTCGTCATTTGATCCCGAGATGCAGCGCGAGGATCATTCCCAGGCCGCGGATCAGCCCTCGATCGCGCCGTTGCCCGTTTCCGATTTGGCCGACTCGCTCATCGATCCCGAAGTGGAAGAGGTGGCGGAAGCGGAGAGCGATCAGCCCGATTCGCCCGTATTGGATTCAAGCGAAGCGGAGGTTCCGTCCTCGCTCGTGCCTCCATCACTTGTAGCCGAGTCGACGACCGCCGTCGATTCGATGATGGACAGCTTGGACGCCGACTTTCAAAAATTGTTCGAGCCCGAACCAGAAACGAAACCGGTCACCGAAGTGGCTCAGACGCCCCCGGCGGACACGCCGCCGATGGATCCGGTAGCTGAGCCTACACCGCAACCGGTCGTCGCCAGCACGGAGCCGACCTCGCGACAAGTCGAAGCGGTACCCGTTTCGGCATCGACCGCTAATCGCGCCTTCGTGGCGGGAGCCGAAGAAAATGATTTCGCCAATCGCGTGGGACGAGCGAAAACCGAAGCTCTGATTGAAACCGGCGGAAATTTGGAAACCGAGGCAGCGGTCGCTGCTGCACTTAAGTTTTTGACCGCAAACCAACGAGCCGACGGAGCTTGGGATCCACGCGCCAGCGGTGCGGGGCAGGAGCGGCAACCGCTGGGAATGAACCGCGGCGGAGCGGGGGCGCGAGCCGAAACGGCAATAACCGGCCTGGCGCTATTGTCGCTGATGGGCGCCGGACAGACGCATCAACAGGGCGAGTATGCCGACAACGTTTATCGCGGACTGGTCTATTTGATCCAGAACCAAAAACCGGATGGATCGCTGGCGGGCAACGCGTCGATCTACGCTGCGACTTATGCCCACGGGATGGCGGCGCTAGCGATGTGCGAGGCGGCTGCGATCACCCGTGATGCTTCGGCAATCCAATCGGCTCAGCGAGCGATGCAGTACACGCAAAGCATGCAGCATTCCGGCACTGGCGGTTGGCGATATACCAAGGGCGACACCGGAGATTTGAGTCAACTGGGCTGGCAAGCGATGGTATTAGACGCCGGCAGCCGCGCAGGGATTCGCCCAAGCGATGCCTCGGTTCGCGGCATGGAACGTTTTTTACGCAGTGTTCGTGCGGGCCGTGTCGGCGGTTTGGCCAGCTATCGCGGTGGCGAGGCGCCCAGTCGTACGATGACCGCCGAGGCGCTGGCGACTCGATTGCTGATTGGCCAGCGGGTGCCGCAAGCCGAGATCGACGAAGCCGAGATCGCGCTGTTGCAACAGAAGCCAGGTGTCGGGCAAGACAATTATTACTACTGGTACTACGCCACGCTCGCGCTTCATCAGTTGCAAGACGAGGCATGGGAAGAGTGGAACCGGGCGTTGCAGTCGCGGTTGTTGTCGACTCAATTGCCCGATGGACAATGGCCGACCGAAAGCGTGTGGGGCGGTTATGGCGGATCGATCTATACCACGTCGATGGCCACGCTTTGTCTGGAAAGCTATTACCGTCACACGCTGCGTGAATCGAAAGCCAAAATCGCCCAGCAGCCCCCTGCGACGTGGCAGCGGTAAGTCGACGCTGCCGTAGCGAAAGTCGCGAAGACTTTCGGTCACGTTGGGGGCCAGACGAAATGCGTTCAGGGGGCGGACGAAACTCTTGGCGAGTTTCGCTACGCGTTAATTTCGCGACCTGAATCGGCTTTCTTACTGAGCGGCTTCGCCTTCTTTGACGCTTGCAAAGTCGCCTGCGATGGCCATCACCAGCTTCTCGGGCTGGATGTAGTTGCGAATCGCCTCGTTGACCGATTCCAGCGTTGCCGCTTGAATCTGAGCCTCGTGCTCGGCTTCGTACGCCATCGTTCGTTCGTTGAACAGCGAGCTGAGCAAGTCCGATGCGAGTGACGAATCGTCCGCTCGGCTAACCCGGTTACGCTGCAAGTAGGCTTCTTTCGCCTTGGCGAGTTCGTCCGATGTGATGCCCTCTTTGCGAATCCGATCAATCTCTTCGCGAATCACGCGGATCAACTTTTCGCGATTGGCAGGGTTGGTGATCGCGTAGAGAGTAAAGTCGACGCGATTGTCTTTCGCTCGTGCGGTCACACTGCTCCGCACGCCGTAGGACAACCCTTCCTGCTGACGCACGCGATCCGCCAATCGACTGCTAAGACTGCCGCCGCCGAGGATAAAGTTGCCAAGCACAAGCGAAGCGTACGCGGGATCCGCGTCACTCAGTTCGTACTGCTCGCTGGAATAGAAAAATGCGTTCGCTTTGTCCGGTGTTTCAATCGATTCAAGCGAGCCTTCGATTCCAGGATGCGGATTGCGATCGACACGAACGTACGGCTCAGCGACTTTCCAATCGGCGAGTTCTTTCGACAGCATCGACTTCAGCTCTTCGGCATCAAAATCACCGACCGCTGCGACTTCACCCGCTTGATTGCCAAGAAAGTTGTCATGCAGTTGTTGGATCTGTTCTGCCGTGACGCTGCGGTACATCTCGAGTTGCTCGTCGATCGATTGCACGTACAGCACGTGGTCGGATTCGTAAGGCGACAATCGTTTACGTACCGAGAGTGGTGCGAGGGCTTGCGGCTCGTTTTCGCTCTGCTGCAAACTGGTCACCACTTGACGGCGAATCACCTCGAGTTCGTCCCCCGAGAGTCGTGGGTGACGCAACACGTCACCAAGCAGTTCCACCACTTCGGGCAGAAATTCTCGTTTCGTTTTGACTTGGACCTGCAGCAAACCGACGGTGCTATTGATCGTCAATTCGGCACGCAGACGCGTCAATTCGTCTTGGAATGCTTGGTAATCGAGGTCTTTGGTTCCCTTGGACATCAACATCCCAAGCAGTTCCACCGCACCAACTTTGCCTTTGAGCGTGTCGCCAGTTCCAAATCGGAACGTCATGTTTAGCGTGACCGCACCACCGCGAGTTTTCTTGGGCAGCATCGCATAACGAATCCCGCCGACCAAATCACCACGCTCGGTCCGCTCTTCGATTGCCAATGGCGAAGGATCGATCATTTCGCCCGCGGCGATCGCTTCACGTCCTTCGTAGTCTTTGAACAACTCGGCCAAGTTGGGCGATTCGGGGATCGAGACACGTTGCGATTCTTCGCTCGGGATGAACAATCCAACGGTGCGGTTGTTGCGAAGGAAATAACGCTCGGCTGCTTGTTGGACTTGTTCGACCGTCAAGTTTTCGATGCGGTCGCGATACAGCAGATACAAACGCCAATCGCCCTGCGCGGCCCAATCGCTCAGCGCGACTGCGATCTTGTCGGTATCGGACGACGCCAGTTCACGCTCTTTCAAAATTTGCTGTTTCGCGCGTTCGACCTCTTGTTCGGTGATCGGGTTTTCCGACAACGATTTCTCGACGACATCCAACAGCGTTTGGCGGGCTTGTTCGATCGAGTTTTCTTTGGGGATTTCCGCGATCGCCATAAACATGCCGGGTTCGGTCAATCCGTACGCCAACGTGAACACGTTGCTGGCGATCTCGGTTTCGACCATCTGTTTGTAAAGTCGGCCGCTTGGTTCATCGCCCAAAACGTAGACGAGGGCTTTCATCGCCGCGTAGTCTTCGTGGCTGCCCGAGGGAATGTGGTAAGCCGATCCGACATACTGAACATCACCCACGCGTCGCAGCACAACGGTCCGTTCCCCGTCTTGCGGCGGTTCGGTTGTGTAGGTTTGGTCGATCGGCGTGTCAGGCGACTTCAGTTTGCCAAACGTTTCTTGGATCTGCTGCAGTGCGTGATCGGGATCGAATTTGCCCGCCACAATCAGCATCACATTATCAGGCCGATAGTACTTTTTGTAGAATTGGCGAAGCTTCACCACAGGCACTCGCTCGATGTCGCTGCGGTTACCGATCGTCGATTGACCGTAGTTATGCCAGTCGTAAGCCGCCGATTGCATCCGCTGCATCAACACGCGGATGGGCGAGTTTTCGCCGCGTTCAAACTCGTTGCGGACGACCGTCATTTCGCTTGCGAGGTCTTCACCACGCACGAAGCTGTTCAGCAGTCGATCGGATTCCAATTCCAGCGCAAAGCGAAGATTTTCGTCACTGGCAGGAAGCGTTTCGTAATAATTGGTGCGGTCCAGCCAAGTCGTTCCGTTGAATCGAGCGCCTCGATCGGTCAGCACCTTGGGGACTTCGGGAAAAGTGGGGGTTCCTTTGAACAGCATGTGTTCCAGCAGGTGAGCCATGCCGGCTTCGCCGTAACCTTCGTGTCGCGACCCGACAAACAGCGTCATGTTGACCGTGACCACCTCTTTGCTGTCGTCGGGAAACAGCAGCACGCGAACTCCATTTTCGAGTACGTATTCAGAGATTCCTTCGAGTTCAGTTACTTTTTTGGGCACGGGGCTGTGACTTTCCGTCGAGTTGGTTTGATTGTTTTTCGAGTCAGCGGGCTCGTCGGCAACGGCACGACTCGCAGCGGCAAGGGCCAACAGCACCGCTATCATGCCAAGTTGCTGATAACCGGCGAACCGGTAACCGGGGAACAGGCAATTGGGGAACAGGCGGGCTCGAATTGAATCAACTGGGTTTCTGAAATCCATCGCAACAATTGCTCCGTGGGGTCGTTTCCATGGGTTACCTAAGATTGCGGTTGATTGTAACGTTTGATTCGGATCGTTGATAATGGGCTATATCCGCTGCGGAACGATTGTCCGCTGCGGTACGATCCTGCCAGCCCCGTTCACTAGCGTCACCGCAACCCTGCGAAAATCGAGGAACATCGGATGTCAGATCATGTGCAAAACTGGGTCGATGTTGCGGCAGAAGAGGATTGTGTCGAAGGCCATGCGGTCGAAGTCTTGGTCGACGGCCAAGTGATCGCGATCTTTCACGAGCAAGGCGAGTGGTTTGCGATGGATGGAATGTGTGCCCACCAGGGTGGCCCGATCGCACAAGGGCATGTTGCCAGCGGTTGTGTGACCTGTCCGTGGCACGGTTGGCAATATGAGTTGTCGACTGGGATTCAGACGATTAACCGTCAACCGCTGCAAAAAACGTATGCGGTGCGTGCGTGTGATGGACGAATCGAAGTCGACATGAATTCGTAATCGTCGCTTATTGCTCTGCAAAAGTAGCGTTCAAAATGACTTGACGCTCGTTCCAGGGCTCCCGTCTGGGAACCCGTCGCCGGAAAGGCAATTTTCGCGGGAGCGAAAGGCGACTTTATAAAAGGCAGCTCGATGATCGACATGAATATCGACCGGATCGCTCCGACGTGTCGACCGAGTGGCCGCTGTGACGGCACCCAATCATGGCAGTCGCTGCTATTTATGCACTGGCGTGTCCCTGTCGAAACGCTGTCGCGGGTCATTCCGAGTGCTTTGGAATTGGACACATTCCAAGGGGACGCCTACCTCGGAATTGTGCCGTTTCAGATGCGAGCGATCCGGCCTCGTTGGCTGCCTCGATCGATGGCATTCAATTTTCTTGAGACGAATGTTCGCACATACGTCGTGCATCGCGGTCGTCCGGGCGTCTATTTTTTCTCGTTGGACGCCAGTTCACGATTGGCGGTCATGGCCGCCCGGTGGGGGTGGTCGCTTCCCTATTTCTATGCCTCGATGAGTCATCGCCTCGATTCGGGGAAAATTCGCTACAAAAGTCGTCGAGCCTCCGGAGTGCGGCACGATGTTTCGTTTCGCGTCGGCACGGAGGAGTCGATTTCGCAGCCAGGCACGCTCGATCATTTCTTGTTTGAGCGATATTTGTTGTTCGTCGAGCGTCACGGCGAGGTGCATGTCGGACAAGTCCATCACGATCCCTATCGCGTGCGGACCGCCGAAATCGATGAACTCGACGATGACCTCGCTCGGGCCGCTGGCGTGGACCTGCCTGTGGGGATGCCCGATTTGGCTCATTACTGTGACGGTGTCGATGTGGAAGTGTTCGGAATCCAACCCGCCACGATCGAGTCCGCGGGTCACACCGTCTCCACCTAGACATGTCGTGTCGGTTTTAAGTTCCGTGGTCGCAACCACTTGCTTCGCTCTCTCCGAGACAAGTTTCGCACGGGGTCGAGCGTGTTAAACGACTCACGTCGAACGATTTAAGAGCCGCACGAACTGTTGGAATTGGGGGAGCAATCTTGGAATGGGGGGCAATCGACTCGTCTTCGCCAACGTGACCGTGAGGCTGAGAACCTCGTCAAAGGTGGGGAGCGAAAAAGGCTGTGTGCTAGCAACGTTGAGTTCTATTTGCCCTCTACGTAGTTTACTTGTTCTGCCATCCAGGGGGTGGTGACCCAAATTCCCGGCTCTATCGGGGAACTTTCGACGGGTCAACTCGTCCAAAGCTGCACGCGATTATGTGGATTTTTCCGCCTCCATGCTGATTCCGTCGGGGGGTATGAAGAATCGTTCCCGCTTGGGAGCCCTCATTTTCGCTACGACCTGTATGCACAACCTGGATAGGAAAGTGACCGGCAATATGCCGCGAAGCATTTATTTGAAGGCAAAAAACGCGCAACTATACTCGGCCAAAGAGTTTCGAGACTCTGCTGCGCGCTGCGGTGCGCGACAGCCAGGGTTTCGGGGTTCAACTTATCGTTTTTTACCCATTTGCCTCGTCGAGCGACCTATGGTTCGTCAAGGCCAGTCTCAACTTACATCATCCTCCATCTCTCTAAAGCACAACGGAATTGGCTTTGGGGTTCGCCCGGAAGGTTCGGTCTATGACCTCGCGTAAGCGACATTTATCGTCATCGTCTTCGTCTGTCTCGAATTCAGAACTTCAGCGATCTGCTAAGAAGTCGAAGTCTTCGCATAAGAATTCGCGCAAGAAGGCTCGTCGTCAGCACATTCTGGAAACTCTCGAAGCACGCCAATTATTGGCCGGGCCGCAGTTAATCGGCATCCAGCCCAACGATGGCGACCTGATCGTCGATGGCTCGGTTCGCGATAGCGCCCCGAGTGTTTTGACGTTCCGCTTTGACCAAAATCAGCAGATCGACGCCAATACGCTCGATGGCATTCGCATCACCCGTCCAGGCGAAGACGGCATCTTCCAAACCGCGGACGATCTACAAATCACCCCCGGCTTGGTCACGCTCGGTGATCCGAACGAAAACGAAGTCGTGGTCCGCTTTGCCGAGTCGTTGCCCGATGACCAGTACCGCGTCGAAGTGTTCGGGTACGACGATCCAGGATTGGGGATCAGTGGTCTTCGCAACATTCAAAACGAATTTCTGGTTCCTCGTACCGCCGGTGCACGATCCGAGGTCATCAACTTTAGCCTGCGTCTCGGTGCGTTGGTCGAAGCCGTGGTG
>NZ_JBFHFD010000355.1:0-8794 GCF_041583735.1 Novipirellula sp. | reverse complement strand
TTCGAAGGTGCCTTGCAGCAACTCTTCGCTGAGCGGATCTTCGATACGTTGCTCGATCGCTCGGCGAAGCGGACGTGCACCGTAATCGAGGTTGCTGCCCTTCTTGACCAAGAACTCTTTCGCTTCGTCGGTCAATTCGATCGCCAAACCACGTTCCATCAAACGTTCACGGACCTTCGACAATTCGTAATCGATAACCGATTTAAGGTCTTCCTTGGTCAAGTGGCGGAAGATGATCGTGTCGTCCAAGCGGTTCAAGAACTCGGGTCGGAAAACACGTTCGATCTGATCCATCACTCGGCTCTTCATCGAATCGTAACTGGCATCGCCATCCGGTTTTTGGAAACCAAACGATGATTCGTTCTTGATCGCTTCGGCACCCGCGTTGGTGGTCATGATCAGGATTGTGTTACGGAAGTCGATGTTACGCCCGAACGAGTCGGTCAAACGGCCTTCTTCCATCACCTGCAGCATCATGTTGAACACATCGGGGTGAGCCTTTTCGATTTCGTCGAACAAGACCACCGCGTACGGACGACGACGAATCTTTTCGGTCAATTGACCGCCTTCTTCGTAGCCAACAAATCCCGGAGGGGCACCGATCAAACGGCTGACGTTGTGCTTTTCCATGTACTCACTCATGTCGATATGAACGAGTGCGTCGGCGTCGCCGAACATGTATTCGGCCAATGCCTTGGCAAGCAACGTTTTACCAACCCCGGTCGGACCGGCGAAAATGAACGATCCGGTCGGACGTCGTGGATCCTTCAAACCGCTGCGGCTACGTCGCACCGCCTTGGCTACCGCAGTAACGGCTTGCTCTTGGCTAACGACTCGCTTGTGCAGTTCTTCTTCCATCTTCATCAAACGCAGACTGTCTTCGGTCGACAGACGTGTCAACGGAATACCGGTCATCTTGCTGACCACTTCCGCGATCACTTCTTCGTCGACCACGCCGTCGGTCTGCTGACTCTTTTGACGCCACTCGGCGGTGATCTGGTCTTTCTTCTTGCGAAGTTTTTCGGCCTGATCACGCAGATTGGCGGCTTTTTCGAAGTCTTGGTTGGCGACCGCGTCCTCTTTTTCCTTGTTCAGCTTTTCGACTTCTTCGTCGATTTCCTTCAAATCCGGTGGACGAGTCATCGTGCGAAGTCGGACCCGAGCTCCCGCTTCATCGATCACGTCGATTGCCTTGTCGGGCAAGCAGCGTGCGGTGATGTAACGTTCGCTCATCTCGACGGCCGCAACGATCGCGTCGTCGGTGAATTGAACACGGTGATGTTCTTCGTAGCGTTCGCGAAGTCCTTTGAGGATCGCAATCGTTTCGGTCTTGCCAGTCGGCTCGACGATGATTTCTTGGAAACGACGCGCCAGTGCGTTGTCCTTTTCGATGTACTTGCGGTACTCGTCCAAGGTCGTCGCACCGATGCACTGGATCTCACCCCGAGCGAGTGCGGGCTTCAAGACGTTGGCGGCATCGATCGCGCCTTCGGCACCCCCGGCACCCACAAGCGTGTGCAGTTCGTCGATGAACAGGATCGTGTTCTTGACGCGGCGAACTTCGGTCATGACCGCCTTGATTCGCTCTTCAAATTGACCGCGGTACTTGGTGCCCGCAACCATCATTGCCAAGTCCAAAACCACGATTCGCTTCTCAGCCAAAATCTCAGGCACTTCGCCTTCGATGACCTTCTGAGCAAAGCCTTCGATGATCGCGGTCTTACCAACACCCGCTTCACCCAACAGCACGGGGTTGTTCTTGGTACGGCGGCAAAGGATTTGAATCGCACGTTCGATTTCGCGTTCACGTCCGATCACAGGATCCAATTCGCCCTTCTTAGCCAACTCGGTCAAATCGCGACCGAAGCTGTCCAGTGCCGGAGTCTTGCTCTTGCTGCTCTTGCCGGATGAACTACCGCTGCTTTCGCCATCACCGCTGCGGCCACCACGTTCGCCGACCTCGGCACCTTCGAGCCCGTGGCCCAAAAGATTCAAGACCTCTTCGCGAACGTCTTCAAGCTTCAGCCCAAGGTTCATCAGTACCTGAGCCGCAACACCCTCTTGCTCGCGGAGCAGTCCTAGCAGGATGTGCTCGGTCCCAACGTAGCTGTGATTCAAATTGCGTGCTTCTTCCATCGAATACTCGATGACTTTCTTGGCACGCGGCGTTTGTGGCAACTTGCCGACGGTGACCATTTCAGGACCGCTTTGGACAAGTTTTTCGACTTCGAGTCGGATTTTCCGCAAATCGACTTCGAGGTTCTTTAGCACATTGGCGGCAACACCACTGCCCTCTTTGACCAAGCCCAACAAAATGTGCTCGGTGCCGATGTATTCGTGGTTAAACCGCTGTGCTTCCTGATTAGCCAATTGCATGACTTTTCGGGCGCGGTCGGTAAAGCGTTCGTACATATCTATTATCTCGTTTACCCAGGCTGTCAAACTGGCGATACATTTCGCAATAAGTCAGATAAGCAAACCGTACGCCACTTTTACACTTGATGGCAATGGCGGTCTGATTCGTAACGACGATTACGGAATGATCCTCAGTCAAACGCAATGACTTTTTGACTCTATGTCTGATTCTATCGGTTAGGTCAAAGGCCGGGGATAGGAGCTTGACGTAGGAAACCAGAAAAGAGGGCGATCGCGTGCAAATTGTCTTAAAAAACAGGTCGAAGTTTTCTTACAGAACTTCACAGCATCCCGATCTCGCTGAGGCCTCAGTCGAGCTAGAAAGCTAGCATTAAGCAGCGGCTGCACGGTCTGCTGTCATATCGGCAGCGTTTTCGGAGGGGGACGCTTCGCGATTAGTGGGATTCTCTCGCGCGTCACTCTTCGCTTTGCCCTTGGATTCCTCTTCCGCCACCATCGCACGACGAATGCGTTTTCGCTCGGTTTCCACTTCGACCCACCACGGATCGGCCACCTCAAGTCGACTGATTTCGTTAATCAGAACGGTGGCGTGGTCCAATTGATCCAGATGTCGATAAACCGAGCACAACATCAATAGCGACGGGGGGTCGCGCGGCTCGATTGCCAGAACCGAAGTCAGCAGTTTCTCAGCCGCTTCCCAATCGCCTCGCAAATAAGCCGCATGCGCTTCGCGAAAACGATCGGGCTCTTCACTGACTTTGCGAGGATGAATTAATTCGGGCAATTCTCGCAGTCCGCGGACCACATAGAAACCCCACACCGCGACGCCCACCAACGTGGCCATCCAGAACAATCCGCCCGAAATCCAGCCGGGATAGACCCAGCCAAAAACCAAAAAACTATTTAGCGCTAGGCAAAATGCAATCGCCAGCGGTAACGAAGCCATCCGGCCACGCCACCACAGCTCTGGCAATCCTGGCCAAAGACACGATAAATAGTAACTCGCGCTCATAACCTCGTTTGTACTCATTCGGACGCGAACGTAGCAAGCACAATCGCCAAATTACCTAAGTTCACATTTGGTATCGTGGTGGTGGATCTTGCTAAAGACCGTTGCGTAACAAACAGTAGCTACCGTCGCCAGACGGTGGACAGTACGTCGAAACACTCCACGCTCTGGCGAGCGTCGCGACGCCAAAACGGTTTCGCTAGTTAGACGTCGCCGTACTGCCAGACCGATTTGTAGGCGTCGGCATCTTCGAAATATTTCAGCAGCGACGCATAAAAATCGTGACTGGCCAGCGTGGCGCTGTCACCCACCATGATCATTTTGCGACGCGCCCGGGTCAGTGCGACGTTAGTCCGCCGGGTGTCACTTAAAAAGCCGATCTCGGCTCGATCGTTGCTGCGGACCATCGTCAATAGTACCACTTCCTTCTCGCGGCCTTGGAAACCGTCGACCGTATCGATTTCAAGTTCGGGTAACTCTAAGCGTGAACGCAATAGTCGCACCTGAGCCGCGTAGGGAGCGATCACGGCAATCTGTTCTGGCTGGACTCCGGCGTCAAGAAACTCGTGAATCAAACGAATGATCAAATTGGCTTCTTTAGGATTCAATTTGCTCTGACCATCCGGTTCGAGCGCTTCGTCAAACTCGGCTCCGGCGGTGTCAATGAACTCAATCGGCTGAGTGGTCAATTCGCTTTCAATCACCTCAGGCAAATCGCTTAGCTGGTGCGAACGAACAGAAGCATCGGCGATCAACGTGCCTTCATAAAATTCTTCGGAGGAAAAATTCATGATCGTTTCGTTCATTCGGTACTGAACCACCAAGCGGCGAAACACCGAATCGCCTTCTCGCTCGACGAGCGACTGCATCAGCGATTCTTTCATACCCGCTCGCGCGGCTTCATCACTCAAAACCGTCGGCGGCAATTGGCAATGATCGCCAGCCAACACCAGCCGTTCGGCTCGCAGCACGGCCTGCCATACACTGGGCTGGGTGCACTGGCACGCTTCGTCGATCACGACCAAGTCAAAGTCCTGGTCGTACAACAATTCGTCGTCGATCGTGGTGGTCGTGCAAACGACGTCCGACGAATCGATCACGCTGCGGATGACGCTGCGTTCGAGCGAGCGGATTTGCCCGCGTAGCTGTCCCGCTTCGGCATACAATTCGCCTTTGCGACGAAAACCCTCACGGCCTCGTGGTTTCTTAGCTGCTGCCCGCATCAAATGCTCGAGTTCACGACGCATATCGCGAACGATCTCGGTCGAAGGATCGGCATCCACCAGTTCGTCGAGCGTATGCCCTCGCAGCGATTCAAACACTCGCGCCGGATGGCCGACTCGCAACACATTGGGCATGATCGCCACCAAGCGTTCGAGCAGATTGTCGACCGCAGTGTTGCTTGGTGCACACGCCAGCACACGTTCGCCGCGAGCGACGGCTTGGTAAATGACCTCAGCAATCGTCGTCGTTTTTCCGGTCCCCGGAGGCCCATGCAAAATCGCGACGTCTTGTGCCGACAACGCAAAACGCACCGCGTCTTGTTGTGGCGGATTTAAATCGGTCAGAAATTGGACATCAGGCAAATCCGCAAACCGAATCGGGCGAAACCCCAACAGCGCGTCCCGCAGACGGCCGGTCCGAGCGGTCGCGACTTGCGCCTTGGCCATTGCCGCTAATTGGCGTCGACGTGTGGTTTCATCAGGCGACAGATCGATGCGAAACGTCGACCCGGATGGCCACTGCTCAGTCGCCACCTGGATCGTGTTATGTTTGCGGCGGCTGACGACTCCGGCGATGCCTTCGTCGGACGCATCGGACCAGTCCGAGATCACGACGGGGGAACCGACTTTTAAGCGGTTCATTGGCAACGGGTCGCCGTGGGGTTTGACAAAATCCAGTAGCAATCGGCCCGCCAGCCCTGTTTTATGATCGGACATGTGTAGCGAAACGAGGGTTTCCCCGGTACTTTCCACGTCTCGTTGTGAACGCATTTGCCGTCGCAGCGCCATTCGGGCGCGTTCGGCCTCGCCTTCCAACGCGAGCCAATGCTCCAAAACGCCGAAATAATCTTCGGGGGTCATGCAATCCCTCACCCCTTTTAAACCGCCACCAAACGTTCCGGACCCGGAAACAGCAGGACGTGAAGATCCGCGACGAGGACGAGATTGGCCAGAACGAGACGACATCAGAAAGAGCTCAAAATGAAGAAGGTCAGGGAAAGTATCCGCTCATGTTAATCGGTTTCGCAATTTGGACACTGGTAGCAAGTTTGATCACCGCGATTCTGTACGCCTGGGACAAACGCGCCGCGCAAACGAATCGACGTCGGATTTCCGAGCGAACGCTACTGGGGTGGTCGCTCGTCGGTGGATGGCCTGGGGGCTGGATCGCCGGCCGTTGGCTACGTCACAAAACCTACAAGCGATCTTATCGAATCCAATTCGCGTTGGCCGCCACCCTAAATCTGCTTGGGCTCGCTGCGGTGGTTTATGCAAGCTTCAACTAAGGGCCGTCGGAACCTTAAGTGACGGTCCTCACTGGTAGCGGAAGTCGTCAAGACTTTCGTGAATCCCGGCACCGGTCGAAACTCTTGACGAGTTCCGCTACGGCAGTAATCCGACGGAGCTAACTTCACAACCCAGAGCCCTTGTTGATTTGACGCCATGCCCAGCGATAGCGACCCATCTTTGTCAATCGAATTCGTTACCATCGAATTTCAGTCCGACCTGTATGGTCAAGCGGTTGAGCTACGTCATGCGGTGCTTCGTCAACCGCTGGGGCTCGCGTTTAGCCCGGAACAGCTTGCTGCGGAACACGATCAACTTCATTTCGGCATGCTCGGTGGCGATGAATTGCTCGCCTGCGTGTCCGTGATGCTGCTTTCACCGACCACCGCCAAAATCCGTCAAATGGCAGTCGATGCCACACGGCAAGGTCGCGGAATCGGATCGAATCTGCTGTGCCGAGTCGAATTGGAATTGAAATCCATGGGGGTGCAATGCATTCAGCTGCATGCTCGCGAGGTCGCTCGAAGGTTCTACGAGCGGCTTGGTTATACGGCGACGGGAGAACGGTTCACCGAAGTCACCTTGCCTCACATCAAGATGACCAAAACGATGGTCACATGCTGAGCCAAAACCAGACCCCCAGCGGAATACAAATCAAATTGACGGTCCAGGCAAAGATCAACTTTCTTCGCGCCCTAGCGTCACGATAAGCAGTCGTTGGAATGGTGAGAGTGACGTACAGCGAATAAAAATTCAGCAGCGGTGGAAACACCAAGACGCCCACGATCGACGACAAGTACGCCCGTTTGACGGCGACATCGATCGGTTCATCGAGTACGGACTGCGCATCGCAGCGATCGATTGGCAACGCGGGTGGATGTTTCGGTAGATCCGAAATCGGATTTGGCGGATGGTAGGGATTGGTTGAAACGACCATCGGATCCGGCGAGGTTTCACCGATGAAGTCACCAGCACCCAGCGTCGATACAACACTCTCGTCGTGGTTCGGATCGTGTCGTCCGGTGGCATCGTCCTCGCTACGTCGTTTGTTGCAACTCCAGCAGACTTCGAACGCCGGTTCGTTCTGTTCTTCACATCGCGAACAAATCCAGGGCCCCGCACTTTGGATCAATTTCTCGTCGGCCGCCAACAGATCGATGGCCCGTTGGTAGTCGGCCGGAGCAACTTCGATCCGCACCAAGCGGTCTGTCCCCGCGCCGCCCATGCTGAGAGCCACCGCGGCATCGGTGCCGGTCACGATCGAGCGAATGCCGGCGGCCGCCAGCCGAATTCGCGTCGTTTCGGCCGAAAACGCATCACCATACTCGCGGACGCTGACCATCGGGCCTCGATAATTCGAAACGGGTATCGCCGTAGCCGCAGTATCGATTTCGGGTGCATCGACTTCGGGTGAATCAGCGTCTTGGAATTCCGAACTCGGCAAAATGCTTGTCTCCGAACACGCATAATCGGAAATGGGAACACTCTCGGCGACAGAATTACCGGTCCTGGAGTGGTGCCAGGGGCAAAATCATTGACTAATATAGTCGCTGGGTGATCTCTGATCCTGCCTGACCACCCCCATTCGCCTGTTCCTTATCGCGGCGAATCCTGCCCCCCCTTCAATATAACCACATCCTGTTTTCCTCCTATCCGTTAGGTGAACTTCCATGCCGATCCGTCATCGGTTCCCCCAAATCCTCGCGTTTGCCGCGTTTTTTATCTCGTTCGCAGTGCTGGGTCATGCTTGTTTTGCCGAGTCGATTCAGCTTCGTGACGGACAACGCGTTGCCTTGGTTGGCAACAGCACCGCAGAGCGAATGAACTTGTTCGGCAATTTGGAGACACTTTTCCAATTGCGAACTCACGATCAACGGATCCAGTTCCGCAACTTTGGTTGGCCTGCCGATGAAGTTGCCAACCAGCAGCGTCCCGGCAACTACACGCTGATTGACGATCCGTTTAAGGTCTATGGCGGCGACTTTTTTCTCTGCTTCTTTGGCTTCAACGAATCCTTTGCGGGGGATTCTGCCGAAGCGATCGAAACGTTTGTCTCGGACTATCGCAAATACCTCAGCAAACTGACCACTGATTTCACGGTTGATGGTCGCAAGCCCTCGTTTGTATTGGTCACGCCCATCGCATTTGAATCGACCGGCAAACGCTTGCACGCGGATGCAGATCAGCGCAACGCGGTTCTTGCTAAATACGCCGCGGCCATTGGCGAGTTTGGAAAAGCAGACGGTTACCGCGTGGTCGATGTTTTCGAGGCCACTGAAAAATTGTTCTCCGCCGAACCAGGGGCCCAATTCACCATCAATGGGATTCATCTAAACGAACAAGGCGACGAGGAGCTTGCTCGTTTGATCGACGCGCAATTATTCGACGAACCGCTGCCAAGCGTTGACCCCGCTCGCAAGGAAAAGCTTCGTACCGCGATCAATGACAAATCATGGCTACATTCTCAAGACTACCGCATGCTGAACGGTTGGTATGTCTACGGCGGCCGCCGAACTTGGGATACCGAGACCTTCCCGACCGAGTTCCGCAAGATTCGACAGATGGTCGACGTTCGCGATTCCTACGTTTGGGACATCGCCGCGGGTCGGCCGGTTGCCGATAACCCCGATGATTCGGGAACAGGCGAAGTGTTTACTCCGGAAACCATGTTCGGTTCGCGTGACGAAAACTTCCGCAAGATGCGTGAGCCAACGACGCTCGAGTATCCCACGCCCGAAGAATCGATATCTCAGATGAACGTGCCTGAGGATTTTCGCATCGAGTTGTTTGCTTCGGAACGCGAATTTCCTGAATTGGCAAACCCCACCCAAATTGCCTTTGATGAAAAAGGCCGATTGTGGGTTTCATGTATGGTGAATTATCCGCAGTGGTTGCCCGG
>NZ_JBFHFD010000354.1:0-8807 GCF_041583735.1 Novipirellula sp. | reverse complement strand
CCCCTTTTTGGAGACGAGAAGTATGTGGGCTCGATTGTTGTACGGTGCTGGACTTGCCTTGGTTGCGTCTCAATTGTTTGCGCAAGCTCCGATCTAAGATCGCACCATCGCTGCGGCGGATCATGTATACCGCCCTCGTCCCCCAAATTTTGCCTTTGAATTTGCGGGCAATGGAACTCGCGTGAGACTTTCGGATCGTTTGGCCAATGCAACGAAAGTCTTGACGGCTTCCGCTACGACCAACTCTAGTTGTTACCAAGAAGTTTGAAGCCAGTGTCCTCTAACAGTCGGCGATCATGGCGATGGCGTGCGTAAGCAAAAAATGGCTTCATCGGCCAAAGCTGTTTCCACGCCATCAAATAGGCGCCGACGAAGGTCGCTCCGTACTGCGGTCGATTCAACTGAGCGGGTGGACGATAGGGCGAATCTTGCATTGCGGCAGTAAAGCCGTCATGAGCGCCACCAATGTAACGCAAATACCCGCACGCTTTGGCGTGTTCAAATTCCGCTGTCATCCCAGCTGAAATGAAGGCAGCGACGTCACCTTTGAATAGGGTATCGAGTCGATTCACTGGCCGGCGACGGAGCGCATATTGTCGCCTGAGTGCCTGGTGAGCCGCAAACAGATCCTCGACGTTCTGAATCCGAGGATGCTGGGTCGACAAATAGCTTGGCGGGATCGGAAACGCTCCAAGCGTCTTTTGGTTACCGGTGTTAATTTCGCTATCGTCATCAAAACGCGTGCAGAACTCCGTAAAACTTTCTTGCAAACTCCATGTGCCACTATGATCCGCATACACCACCGCGGAAACGGCCCCCGTCGACTCGGCTTGGTTCAAAAAAACCACGATCAAACTTTTGACGTTCGTTACCGCTTGCGGCAAAAAGAAGGTTCCTTCGTTGGAAAACCCCAATCGCGTCATTGATTCATGAACCTCGAAAAAATGCTGGCGAACGACTTCCGGTAACGGATCTTCAGCCGGCACCGGTTCAATCGTTGGGAAGGCTTCGGTGCGGAAGGTCGCGAGGATCAGCAGCGGCGTTCCCAGTAAATAGAGCAGTGGAAGTCCCAATAAGATCAGCGTACCGGTGCTGGGAAGCGAGTCAAAGATATCCATGTGCAGCGTCCGAGTGGATGGAACGACTTTGTTAGCCAATGGGATGGTTGATGAGTTGAGAAGTAGTTTTCGGCGCCGATGACGCTATTTTCGCGGAGCGAAAAGCGACGATGAAACCGGCTACCTTCGCCATTCGTCGATCAACGAGGCGACCAGTCCGGTCCAGCCGGTTTGGTGATTTGCCCCGAGGCCTTCGCCCGTTTCGGCATTGAAATACTCGTGAAACAACAAGCAGTCACGCCAATGTGGATCGTGTTGCATCTTTTCACGCTGACCATAAATCGCTCGCCGTCCATCAACATCGCGAGTGAACAGCGAAATCAGCCGATTGGCGTGTCCCTCGGCGACTTCGGACAACGTCATCGTTTCTCGATCGGCATCCGGTTCTGCGGGCACCCGAATGCTCTCTCCGTAAACCTTCGAGAGTTTTCGCAGTGATTCGATCATCAAAAAACTGGTGGGAAACCAAATCGGACCTCGCCAATTTGAATTGCCTCCTTTGAGCCAAGTCGTCGATTCGGCGGGATCGTACTTGACGGTTTGATCCCCGAACGAAAACGGATGCTCCTGGTGATGTTTGGACATACTTCTTAACCCGTAAGGGCTCAAAAATTCAGCGTCATCCCACAACACCTCCACGATCCGGCGAAGCTGTTCTGCATCGACAAGTGACAACAAATGCACTTTTCCCTCTGCATTCTCGCTGGTCGATAGGCAGGCCTCGGTCAAGTGACTGCGATTCCGCATGAACCAATCCAGGTTTGCTTTGAACTCGGGAAATTCGGACGTCCAAACCTCTTCGAGCCGTTCGACAGCGTACAGCGGAATCAGGCTGACCAACGAACGCAATCGGAAACGATGATAGGAACCATCGGGATAACACAGCGCATCAAAGAACAAACCGTCTTCTTCGCTCCATAATTCGTAGTCTCGACCACCCATGTTTTTCATTGCCGAACCGATGTACACGTAGTGCTCGAAAAACTTGATCGCCAAGCCAACGTAGGTCTTATTCTCTTTTGCCAGTTCCAAGGCGATTCGCATCAAATTCAGACAATACATCCCCATCCACCCGGTTGCATCGGCTTGTTTCAGCGACGAACCATCGCTGGGCGGCGTGCTGCGATCAAACGTGGTGATATTGTCCAATCCAAGGAAGCCACCTTCAAACACGTTGTGGCCTTCGGCATCAACCTTGTTGACCCACCAAGTGAAATTCAGCAACAGTTTGTGAAAACACTTTTCCAAAAACTCACGATCCGCACGCCCACTCTGAATTCGATCCATGTTGTAGACACGCCAAATCGCCCAAGCATGCACGGGCGGATTGAGGTCACTGAACTCCCATTCGTACGCGGGGATCTGCCCGTTGGGATGCTGAAATTGTTCAAACAGCAGCAACCATAATTGCTCTTTCGCGAACTCGGGATCAACCAATGCCAACGGGATACACTGGAACGCCAAATCCCATGCCGCGAACCACGGGTATTCCCACTTGTCGGGCATCGACAAGATTCGCATCGAATTGAGATGTTTCCAGTGTTCGTTGCGGATGGTGTGGCGAGACGCGGGCGGCTTGGCTCGCGTATCGTCCCCTTCGAGCCATTTGTTGACATCAAAATAGTAGAACTGTTTTGACCAGATCATCCCAGCGAGTGCTTGACGCTGAACGAGCCGCTCATCCTCGCTCGCTTTGGGGGGGTGCAATTCGTCGTAAAAAACGTCGGTTTCCGATTTCCGCTGCTGGACCACCGCATCAACGCCTTGAATCGCATCGGAGGTGGGACGATCGGTCAGTCGCAGACGGATCACCACCGATTCGCCCGCTGGGACGGTGACGTTCTCGTAATGCACACAGGCTTTCGTGCCCACTTCGTCGGGGTTCACGCAGGATTCGCCGTTAATCACGTGGCGATGAAAGGCGTCTTTGACAAACGGAGTAGGATCGGGACATCCATACATCCGCTCGCGGTGCGTTTCATTGTTCGTGAACAACGGCTGACCGCCTGACTCGGCGTACAGATACCGTTTGCCGAGTGCATAATCGGTCAGCAAGTTAGATATCGGTGTTGCGGTCGAGTCGTCGGCAACCAAGCAAACTTGTCCGCTGGGATCTCTCGCGTTTTGAATCGAAGGCGGCGGGCCTGGGACATCCCCCCAAGACCAAGTGTTGCGGAACCACAACTGCGGCAGCACGTGCAAGCGGGCCGGTTCGCTGCCACGGTTAAAGACTTCCACGCGGACACAGATGTCTTCGGGATCGGCCTTGGCGTACTCAACAAAAATGTCAAAGTAGCGGTTGTCGTCAAAGATACCGGTGTCCAGAAGTTCAAATTCAGGCTGCTCGATTCCGCGACGCTGGCTCTCTTCGATCAGTTGTTGGTAGGGAAATTTAGCTTGCGGGTATTTGTAGAGATATTTCAGGTACGAGTGGGTCGGTGAGGCATCGAGGTAATAGTAATACTCACGCACGTCCTCGCCATGATTATTTTGCTGGGGCACGACCCCGAACAAGCGTTCTTTGAGGATTTCGTCTTGTCCGTTCCAAAACGCCAAAGCGAAGACGAGCAATTGGTAGCGGTCACAGATACCGGCCAAACCATCTTCGCCCCAGCGATAAGCTTTGGAGCGTGCCTGATCATGAGTCAAGAAACCCCAGGCGTCGCCGTTGCTGCTGTAGTCTTCGCGAACAGTTCCCCAAGCCCGTTCACTGACATAGGGCCCCCAAGATCGCCAATTCTGTGTCTTTAAGCGATCTTCGTCCAATCGCTTTTGCTCCGCAGAGAGCGGAGATTTTCGTGGACGGGATTGACGATCACTCGATGTTGCTCGTGCCATAGAAGTCAGCCAAGATGAGAATCATGTTGAACCACTTAAACGCTTCACGATCGCTTATTGTAGACGCTGCGTGCAAAGAGGGTTGCCCCTTTCCGGGCAACCTGGGATTTCGCAGAAAATGTTCACTCCTGGAAGACGTCCCGCTAGAACCGGACGACCTCTTTGCCGCTGTAAGTGAACAGGGCCTTTAGCGTTTCCAGCACAATGTCGGTTTTGAGGAACCGCACGGCGCCGTCCGCCATCAACACGTGAAATCCACCCTGATGCGTATTGCCTAATTGAGGCAGCGGATTATTGATGTCGATCTCGACATCCGCAGGCTTAGTCCAAGGTACGGCAATCGATCGGTTGGTTTCCACCACCATGATCGTATTGGACAAGCCATCGAGCACCTCCCCAAACCTGCGTTCACCTTGCTTAGCGAAAAGCGTCTCGGAGCCAACGGGCAGCTGGAACACGGTGTATCCAGGTTCGGCAGGAACACTTGGGTCGACGTAAGTGTCAGGCATCAACGGAAGCAATTTCAAGTTGTGCTCACTGTCCCATGGTTCATCCAAGTGGAACTGTTCGTAGAGGGCTTGCTGGTCGATAAATGGTAAAATTTTCACCCTCCAACTCAGCAGCGGTTTGCCATTGGCATCACGGATCGCGGGGTCTGGAAGCGTTTTGAACGCGGAATGATAGTTGTGCATTGCCAGAGCAATTTGCTTCAATGAGTTGCTGGCCGTCATTCGTCGTGCGGCTTCGCGAGCGGCTTGGACGGCCGGCAACAACAGTCCTACCAGGACACCGGTGCTGGCAAAATTGCTTTCCAATTGAACATTTACCCGGTTGCCAGACTTGGTAGGTCGGATGGCATCGGTAAGCTTGGCCGCCACACGTGCTGCGTACTTGTATGTCGCTTTGTCCGTTTCCGTGCCTCGCATGCTACTGATCGCAACCAACTGCAGCGCGGTGTCGCGTCCGTAGTCGATCGACTCGTTCAAGATACGCTGCAACTCGGTTGCGGCGGCGTCATCTTGGGCAATCGCCGACACGCTGACGCTGCCACCCATCAATTGATAGTCCAGATTCACAATCAATGCATCGGTAAGTTCCGAGACCTGGGTCAACTCTCGAAGTTCTGCAGGCAGTCGCTCCGCATTTTGCCGGAGCAATCCGCTAACGATCGGGCGAATCGGCGTTAACACCGCCACAGCGGTAACCCCTTGTTGTCGTCCAAGGCCTGAAACGAGTTTGGGTAATTGCCCCGTTTCGCCACGGGATTCCATCATCGGTTTAAGATATCCCCCCATCGAAAGAATCAACGTTCTCGCATCTTTGCGATGCAGCACCGTTCCGGGAGGACCATCGATCGAGTACACCGAAAACCCATCGATTTCCTGCGGTTCGTTTGACAGGAACAATTCTGCATTCAGATCGCCAATGTCATAGTCTTCGGACAAATCGATCACCGCACCGATCTGCGGTCCGGCTGGTCCGGGAAACCCAACAATGACTTTCACATTGGTAATGTGAAGCGGATCAATGCCAACGCTTTCTTTCAATTGGGCTTGCACGATTTCGATCGGAAACATTTCCATTTCAGGATCGCTCAAGATCTCGTTGAGCGGCATGAAAACGGCCGCGATCGCGTCGTCTGGGATATACTGGCTCGACAGTGTTCCCCCCTCCTCCGCTCGGCTGAAGCTGGAAACCACACCACTGCTCAGTAATATGATCAGGGGCAAGAAGAAGTGACTGCGAAACATGACAAACTCCGAACGCAAAGAAGATGGGGACCCCAGCAAATGTGAATCGATTTGCGGCGATGATTATGACACATCCTCCCGGGGGGATGTTGCAACGTTCTGTAAATATGAGTGAAGTCCTAACAGATTGCCCGAGTGCGTTTTCCCCGCACCCGACGTCTTGGCTAAAAAACGCACGGGGCCCAATAAGATGGCTGACTTAAAAAATCCAAAAGTAATCTGGGCAAAGGGAATCTTGTTCCTTTTTCTCGGTATACTCGCGTCGGCGATATTGATCGCAAATGCGCCGACCTTGCAGGTGGTCGTCTTACTCGGCATTTCCATCTGGGCATTTTGTCGATGCTATTACTTTGCCTTTTATGTGATCGAGCATTATGTGGATCCTGAATTCAAGTTTGCTGGGCTGATCGCGTTCGCACGGTATGCGCTGCAGCGCAAGCGTCACTAGCAAGATTCAGTGACCGTGATCATCCAGTGACCGTGATCATTCAGTGACCGCGAAACCCGCAATTTCGTTTTCTCGATCTCCTCCGCAATCCCTCGAAACGACAAGAACATCAGCAACATGCGATTTTGTTTCCCGCAGCGACTCGCGCAAACTCTATATACTTTTTCTCTCGCGACATTGCTTTCCATCGCGACATGGATACTCGGACTCAGCAGTGCGATGGGAATCGAGCCGTCGCGTCCCAATATCATCTTCATCATGGCGGACGACCTGGGCTACGGTGATCTGGGTTGCTACGGCCAGCAGCTGATCGAAACGCCGAACATCGACCGTTTGGCAACCGAAGGCATCCGTTTTACGCAAGCGTATGCCGGAGGCCCTGTGTGCACGCCGTCGCGATCGGTGTTGATGACGGGGCTACACAACGGACATACCGTTGCTCGCGACAACGTGCCCCACTACTCCACCTATCTCGAAGACGACGACACGACGCTTGCCGAGGTGCTTGCGAGTGCTGGCTATCGCTGTGGCGGCGTCGGCAAGTGGTCACTCGGCGACGCCAATAGCGTCGGGCGGGCGACGAACCAAGGTTTTGACACCTGGTTTGGTTATCTGAACCAGGATCACGCGCACTACTATTACCCCGAATACCTTGACGACGATGAAGGTCGGTTGGAATTGCCGGGCAATATGAAATCACGCCATACGTATAGTCACACTCAGTTGACCGAACGTGCGCTGCAGTTCATCCGCGAGTCACACGATCGAAATCAGCCGTTTTTTCTTTATGCCGCCTACACGCTGCCACATTTCTCGTCTCCAAAAGAAGACGTTGACGGTTTGACGGTGCCCACGACCGCTCCCTATTCCAATCGCGATTGGGAACCGAAGGCAAAGAAGTATGCAGCGATGATCCATATGCTGGATCAAGACGTCGGACGCATCACCCGGATGGTCGATCAACGCGAAATGGGGAATGAAACACTGATTATTTTCACGAGTGATAATGGCGGGCACCGCTCAGTTGCCGAGCGATTCGACACCAACGGTCCGCTGCGAGGCTATAAACGTGACCTGACCGAAGGAGGCATCCGTGTGCCGTTGATCGCGCGTTGGCCCGGCCAAATCCCCGCCAACAAGAGCAGTGACGAAGTGATTGCGTTTCAAGACATGTTGCCGACCTTTGCCGAATTGGCCGGAGCCACGGTGCCCGCAAACCTCGACGGCATCTCGGTTGTTACCGCATTGAACGGAGGCCCGCTGCAATCGGATCGCGAGTCACTGTATTGGGACTTTGGCCACTGCCGAAGTCGCTATCACCAAGCGGTTCGCTGGAAGGATTGGAAGGGCATCCGGCCGGAGATCCGCTTGGGAGTCGCGGGGCCAATCGAGCTTTATGATTTGCGACATGATCTTGGCGAACAACATGACGTCGCGGCGGATCACCCCGAAGTGGTGCAGCACATCGAACAGATCATGAAGACCGCGGTGACGCCGAGTGAGAAATACCCGATCGGCGAGGTCTACAAGGGCCACGCGATCTGGCAAGTACAGACGAACAATTAATGCCAAGGATTGCTCGGAGATTTATCGTTTAATTTGCCGATCGATCTGCGGCAATCCGTCAGTGTCACGCCGACTTCATCACAGGAATTCGCTCGGGTGTATGTCCTAGCCGCAACTGGCTCGACACCGCCTCTTGGTTCATGGTTTCAATTTGGTCGACGCCGGCGGCGGTGATTGACAATTGACCGCTCTCTTCGCGACCAATCCAGCCTTTTTCACGAAAATACCATAGGTGGAACGCAACCGTTTGCGGTGGATAGGGCACCATCGTCTCCAGTGTCCCGAGACCGATCCCGGGCTTCTTGAAATCTCGCCGTCGCTGGGCATACAACAGCGACAATAGCTTGTAACGTTCGATGCAATCGTCGGTTGCTGCGTTGGCGCCTTGAACCAACTCTGTTCGCATCTGGTTTTCTTGCTGATACGCAAGATCATAGGCGGCGCGTTGCTGAGGGTCGCGCAATGTTTCGAACGCCGTTACCAGTTTTCTGAAATACTTCTCATCGCTGCTGCCGGCAAGATCCGGATGATGTTTTTTCGCCAGGAAGCGAAAGACGCGTTCAATCGTGGCCAAGCTTGCCTTTGGACTGACTTCTAATATTTCGTAGTGGTCAACAAATTCTTTAACCGCCATTTCCCATGCCTTGATGAATACGTGAAGGACAGTCGCCCCCCGAGCAGGATGCCGGTACTGTGTACAGAAACGTAGCTTTGAATTGGCGGTTCAAGTCCGAAATCGCTTCACAATCGCGCCCCCACCGATTAGCTATTCCTGACGTAGCGGTTGTAGTGATTGATCCCGGTCCCAGCCGGGTCATAGCGCTGGGGACTCGTCCCCGAGGTGTCCGGAGTGAGGAAAAATAGCGACGACTCGCAGCGCAACGTCGCCGTTCCGTACCAACTTCGTTCCGCTGCAATTTGCCATTGGCCGGACGCAAACGGAGAGACGTTTGCCAACAGGCCACCTCGAATCGCCCCACACGCTAATAGCGACGCACACGGACGATCAATGCGGTACCGATTGCGGTTAAGACCACATTGCCGATCCAGACGCCATAGGGAGGGATCGACGCGTCTTTGGCTTGT
>NZ_JBFHFD010000353.1:0-8810 GCF_041583735.1 Novipirellula sp. | reverse complement strand
TGTGTGGCCGCGGAGTTGCGGCATCCATGCCGCAAACGCCTTCCTCTTCATTCCACGCGGGCTCGCGTTGTATAATCATTTGGCTGGCCAACGTCTTTCGCTTCGATCAGGGGCGGCGTCGGCCACACAACCCGTTAGGCGGTCGAATCTTCTCCAATGCCACGAGTGTCAGCCGAAAACATTCGCGAACTCCTAGCTAAGGGTGGATACCAACCATTGCCGGACTCGCCGACGCCACGCCGCGAAGCGTTTGTCATGGCATTGTGTGACGCCGCGGAGAACGATCATCCCGAACTTGTACGCGAACTCATCGCCGAAGCCCCAGTCGCAGGCGAATCCGTCGAACCGCTAATCGCCGCACTGGAATCGCATCACATCACGATATCACGCTTGCTTCTTGATCACGGTGCTCCGATCAATGGGCGGGGCGGGCATTCTGGCGAGACGCCCTTGATGGCTGCCGCTGCTGCGGGTTACGCCGTAGGCGTTCGCATGCTTCTTGACTGTGGCGCGGATTCGTCGCTCCTAGATGGCGACGGCGAACGTGACGCACTCGGCTGGGCCCAAATGGGCGGCGCTGAACACAATTTTGTTGGCGGAATGCCCGACGATGCACGCGCCGCTTATGCAATGATCATTCAGATGCTGCAAGCACACGCAGGGCCCGCCGCCTAACATGGTTTTTACGCTAGGCCTTCGGCACACCTTCCTTGGTTGGTCACGCGGGCTGGCCTTGGTACAATCTTTCTCAGTTCAGGCATCGTTCGCTTCGTTGAGGACGGGTGTCGTAAAAACCTTCCGTTGTCGGTCCTAGAGATGCCAGAATTCGACATCGACATCGCGATGCAAACCTATCTTGGTGGCGACCCGAATACCGCCGCCATCCAGATCGGCAAACGCGACGAGCGTTTATTCGAGCGGTTCGGTGATCTTGCTGCGACCATCAAACCGGAGCTTGACGGAATACTTGACGATGCCGTTCGATGCACTGGCCGTCGCGACAATGGTGACGGGCCGTCCATCACCGATTGGCTGCGCGATAATCTTCCGCACTTCCAACCGCTGACCCTGCGCAAGATCGAGAGTCATATCTTGTACATCATCACGCATTGACCGTCTGGTAGTCGAGAATTTCGCCCCGCCGCATAGGACCGACAACATGGGTTTTACGCAAATTCGCGGCTGTCGTCATTGGAGTAGTTTTCGGTGGGCAAACTTCAATCGCTTCGGTCACGATCCCTCTGCTGCCAGCCCGCGATCGCCTTCGCTGTTTGGCGACGGGCGTTGGCTTTGGTAGAATTTTTCGTAGTTCAATGTCGTTCTCTTCGGTGGAGAACGGCGACGTAAAAACCTTCCGTTGCACGGACCAATCCCATGCCGTATGGCATCCCCTGGAACGACGTCGAAACGATTTATCCGTGCGTCAAATGCGGCTACGAAACGTTGCTCTACACTCCCTTCTGTGCCAACTGCGGAATCGAGCAGCCCACTGAAGAGAGAAAACAAGCGATCGGATGCGCACGACATGTCACATCCAAACGCGAGCCCGACGAAATTCAAGCGTCACTTGATGAATTCAATGGCTTCGCTGTTCGTCTTTGGTCGTATGGTGTTTCGCACTGCGAATTGCAGTTGCACTTCTACAAGACTGGAAAGCATCGAATGATCCTTATGTGCGCCAGTTCCGACGAGGTTCATCTTCCGACATCGGCTTGGGCAGCTGATCTTGAATTGATTGTTAAAGCGGGAAAATACGGCGACGAATACATCGTCCGCGACCGTAAGCTTGGACACTACGTTCGCTGCGGAATGGTCGTGGCGTACTTCGGCTTCGATTCATCGTTTTGTGGCGACGGAATCTGTCCGTGGTAGTCGCACAACACAGATTTGCCGCAAGGCCGCGGCATCCATGCCGCGGTCGCCTTCGTTCTGGGCGAGATGTGCGTCGCGTTGTTAAAATCGTCTCTTGTTCCAACGTCGTCCGCTTCGTTTATGACGGCGACGGCAAACCTCCCGTTGGTGGCCACAAACCAATGACTCCTTTCGCGTCGAACGTAACCGAAAAACGTTTCGCGTTTCTCATCTCAACAATGATCGACTCGCGACTGATCTGGTACAAACACTACTATCTGTGGGCTGACGACCTTATTGCATCCCTTCCCAGTGTGCCCCAATGGGTGCTGCAAATAGCAACCATAAAGTACTACCCTGACGCAGTCGCCGAAATCAACCGCTTCGTCTACTCCGAACCGTTCGAGCAACTCGGGAACACTGACAACGAACGTGTGGCCTGTCTTTTTTTACAACATCAAATGGGCGCATTATCGTGGGCGACATTTCTCGATGCCGCTGGTCGATTTATCGACGCCGCTGGCGGTGGTCATGTCGACTGCGAGTTCTTCTTTTGCATGCTGAACGACATTGAAGATGCAAACTACGACTCTGAATTGGAATCACAACAGGTTCAACGCGTCTATGCGGAATTCGCTTCTGAGATCGAATCCGTTGGCGCGATCTTCTCTGTGTTTCATGACTACTTTCGTCGTTACGTCAGCGCTAACTCTGAGGCGTAGTGGCCACCAACATGGTTTTTACGCATAGGCCGCTCTCCATTTGAGCATTTTGCGACGACAAACGCCGATTGCTTCGATGAGATTCTTCTCCGATGGAGACAGCGGCACACCCTCGCTCTTTGTTCAAGCCGCGATTCTTTGGTAAGATGTTCGTAACACCAACATCGTTCGCTTCGTTGTGGACGGGTGTCGTAAAAACCTTCCGTTGGCGGACATAGGCCAATCACTTTGCATCATGGCCGACTCGCGATTGACACCACTGACTCCTGCCGAGCTTGAAGCGTTGCGTGCTGAACACTCGACGCTACCTGATGCATACCATCAACACATGGAGACCGTTGGCTGGGGTTCGCTACCAAACGGACGGATGCTGTACTCCGGCCCTGTTCACCCCGCCGATATCTATGGTGATACGTGCAACGACTCACAACTCCTTCTCCTTGGCGACGACACCTGCGGATTCTGCTTCGCCTTCGATCCCGCCGCTGCCGTATTCGGCGAATTGGCTGACGATGGAGAATGGCAGCCATGGCTTGATGGGCGTGGAGTCGCGCATTACGTCTCTTGAGATGGAGACTTTTTCCCCGATTCAATGTCCGCCAACATGGTTTTTACGCTAGCCATTCGGCACACCTTCGCTGATTGGCAACGTGCGTTGGCGTTGGTAGAATTTTTCGTAGTTCAATGTCGTTCTCTTCGGTTGAGAACGGCGACGTAAAAACCTTCCGTTACGCGACCTCAGTCGAGATGCCCCGCAAGCCGAAAACGCCTGTAAAAGACTTCTTCGCAGGTGCAGCGTTGCTCGCTGGCTTTGGCCTACTGTATATTCTGTTCTGGCTCTTGGCGTTGCTCGCAATCGCTGGCATGATTTTCTTTGGGTTGACGGTCTTTACCAACTGGAACCTCGGCGAACGACTTGGGTGCAGCTTGCTTTCGGCGTTCATCGCCATGAAGGTTCTCTGGTTCATTTCGGAAATGCTTGATCTGATTCCAGCCTCTTGGATCGATGGCAAAAAGAAGATGAAACCCTGTCCTGAATGCGGTAAGAATCTGCGGACTGCGTTGGCGCAACAGTGCATGCACTGCGGCGCCGATTGGCACACCTAGAGTCGTGCAACATGGTTTTTACGCAAAGTCGCGGCTGTCGTCGTTGGAGAGTCTTTCGGTCGGCAAAGGTCAATCGCTTCGGTCACATTCTTAGCAGCTGCCAGCCCTCGATCGCCTTCGCTGTTTGGCAACGTGCGTTGGCATTGGTAGAATCTTTCGTAGTTCAATGTCGTTCTCTTTGGTGGAGAACGGTGTCGTAAAAACCTTCCGTTGTACGACCTACCGAATGGTGGATATCACGTGCTCACTACGCGACGACGAACAGCTCCGCGCTCACTTTACGCCCGCAATGTCCTCTCGTCATAGACCGTGGTTCATCACTCTGACATGTGACGGCGAACTTTCAAACTCCGCCGAACCTTCGGACCATCGCCCATCTGTGCTCCTGCTTGATGCGGAACTCCAGCAGCTCGACACAGCTTTATCCGCGATTGACATTGACTACATGCCGGATGCCACGGCCGATGGTGCGGCCCGCCGGACGCTGACGTATCGCGTTGGCTCCCGTGACCTGCTTCTTCGCGGCTTTCAATCTGGAGCGACTTCTGGCGACTACAAATCCACTGCACTGATCTCAGATGTCCACGTTTCGCTAGATGGCACCACGAAAACCGACGCCATTAGCGTCACGGTCGTCAACGCGACGTCGCGTGACACTACGAAACGCTAGCGGGGAGTGCAGTTCGATGCATCGCAGCACTCCGCTTAAATGCTTCGCCGAGTTTTACTTTATTACACGGTCGGAAGAATACAGGAAAATGGGTGACAGAAAAATGAAGATGCTGCATTTGGGGGCTGACCATTTTTCTGTCCCTCATCTTCCTGTAAATTCAACTTTGCTTGATTGATCAATGAAGCGATGCTTCGCAAGATCAATTCCTACGCACCGAACCTATTCGCAACCCACGGTAACTTGCCAGCAAGAATGGAATAGAATCAGGGCAATCAGAAGCGAGTCTCGAGCGTGGAGTCTCCTCCCCATAAAGTACGTCACCGAGTCGTACCTAACTCCGTTGTGCGGACTCGCTGATTGGCAAATCCATACGAATCTCCTCGAAGCACTGAGCACTCGCCACAGAAACGCTCGCTTGTTGTTGCGGTTTGCTTTCTGCTGGCCGCTGCCCCCGCCATTTTCCTGACCTTTTCGTGCGTCGTAACCCTGTCGTGGACTGGGTATCTTTGGATCGAATCCGGACGCATTCCGAAGCCAACTGGCGATTCACGCGAACTTCTTGGCTGGGCTTTCATCTGCGCATGTTGTGCCCAACTTCCGATCTACATTCTCTGGGCACTGCTTTCACGGGACCTTCCAGTTCGTCAACGTATTAGCTGGGCAATGATGATCTACTGTCTAAACGCGTTCACCATCCCATTCTTCCTATACACCAAATTTGTGGGCACAACCAACCGTTACTTCCGCGTAAAACCGGCACGCGAATAGAAAATGGTCCGCCGCACAACATGGTTTTTTACGCTAGGCCTTCGGCACACCTTCCGCGTTTGGCCACGCGGGCTGGCCTTGGTACATTCTCTCGAAGTTCAGGCATCTCTCGCTTCGTTCAGGGCGGCGACGTAAAAACCTTCCGTTGTGTGCCCCTAGAGTGAACGAATGTCACGGTCTCCGGCGATCACGCGTGCGACTTCGATACCGTCCCTGATTGTCCTGAAGAATATCACGTAGCGACCAACCACACTGCTTTGGATGTCGGCACCGTACTCAGGACGCCGTTCACCGAATTCGGGCGTTGTCGCGATGAGCTTGCACTTCTCTTCGATTTTCTCGACCCAGTTAGCCGCAGCAATGGGTTTGTCGCGTGCGATGTAATCGTAGATGTCCGACAAATCCTGCTGCGCGGACGGTGCAATTATTAACCTTGGCATCACTCGGATGACTCCATCGCCTGCTTACTCCATCGCCTGCTTGGCGCGTTCTCGCAATTCGCTGAACACGACATCTCCATCGATTCCTTGACCCGCGTCTAGCTCATCAATCCCCTTTTGAATTTCCGCGCGCAACTGCTGCTGGCTTTTCAATAACTGCACTCCAGCATCAACCGCAGCCTCTGTAGACTCAAACTGTCCTGACGCTACCAAACCCTCTACGAATTGCATTGAATCGGGGCTAAGCTGTACATTCATGGATACCTCCAATCGGGGCTGCCGGGTCACACAACATGGTTTCTACGCAAGGGCTCTTCGGGCACACCTTCGACGTGGCGCTGGCCTCGCTCTCATTATACAACCCGATTCAGTTCAAAACACCTCCGCGTTGGTAGCGGCGGTGTCGTAAAAACCTTCCGTTGTGTGTCACTACCGAATCCTTGAGGCGTCGTTAATTGGACACATGGACAACCATACTCGTTGTGGTTGGCGTCGTAATTGCTGCCTCAGTTTCTCGTACGAACTGCGACGTTCTCGCAACCGCAGGCTGTCCCGCGATATCCTTTCCGACTCGTCGTGCCATGAATGCGATCGGGTTATCGGCCCCGACGCGGCGTGCGTGGCCATTGCGTCGTTCCGTCTTGATAACCCCATCTCGATTGGCAACTTTGGACTGTGCGCTGTTCACTGCTCGCATTGCAGTCATCAATTCTACGATTACATCAACAAATGCCAGATTGTTTTGTCGCCATATTGGTGGCAAGCCGACCGTGATGCAACGTGACACACGACTTCTGAGGGTTTGGGAGCAGCGAGGGACGAGCCTGATCCCCACCCCAATGTTCAAGGCGAGCCGTTTCGTGGCGGGAAGCGGCTGGATCGTCAACGTGACGCCGTATCACATTATGAAGTGCTAGTGGGAAGTGCAGCACGATGCATCGCAGTGCCATGGATGAGTTGCTGCATTCAGAAGAATACAAGAAAATGGGTGACAGAAAAATGAAGATGCTGCAATTGGGGGGATGACCATTTTTCTGTCCCTCATCTTCCTGTAAATTCAGCTTTGCTTGATCGATCAATGAAGCGATGCTTCGCAAGGTCAATTTGTACACACCGAACTGAATAGCAACCCACAGCATCTTGCCAGCAAGAATGGAATAGAATCGGGGTAATCAAACGCGAGCCTTCAAACGTAGAGTCTCGCCTCTGTCAAGTACGACACCGCGTCGTACATAACTCCGTTGTCCGTCAGAATTGTATGCTTTTACTCGACGACGATCGCTGGACTTCGCTTGGGCACGCCTATGGTGATTGCCACGACACCGTTGAATGGCTGCAAAGACTCAACGATCCGACGACCGACTTTCACGCCTCTGTGAGATCGTTCGACTATTGGAGTGCCCTCTGCCACCAACAGTCGGTCTATACGGCCACATACGCAACCATCCCTCATTTGGTGTCCGTGATCTCACCGCTGGCCGCTGACAATCGTGACCGTGGCGACCTGCTTTGCTTCGTCGGTTACTCTGTGGCTTGCGGCCATCTTCCGGACGCTGATGCTATTCCCGACTTCCTTCGTCGCGACTACGAATCCGCTCAGGACGACGCTGTTCCATTGATTTCCGCTTCGATGCCATTCACGAAGGAAACCGAAAGCACCGCCTCTGAACTACGGCACATGATGTCTGCGCTCGCTGCCTGCCGTGGCTATCCCGAACTTGCTTTTATGCTTGCTGACATGGACTGCAGCATCGAATGCCCGAATTGTGACGGCCTTATTGAACCCTTTGAGAGTAATCTGAATCTTCTCGCGGGGCAGTGACGGACAACATGGTTTTTACGCTAGGCCTTCGGCACACCTTCCACGTTTGGTCACGCGGACTGGCGTTGGTACAATTTCTCGTTGTTCAAACATCGCTCGCTTCGTGCAGGGCGGTGGCCAACTCAATTGCCGATTCGTCCGTTCTGACGGATAGCGTCAAACAACTGGATACGGCCTTGGTGCTTCACTGTCGTACAACTTCTCAGGGTTTCGCGTCAGCGAGGAACGAGCTTGATCCCAAACCCGTGTTCAAGGGGAGCCGCTTCATGGTGGGAGGCGGCAGGATCGTTTACGCGACGTCGGTTGACATGACCAATCGCGTGTGGGGAGTACAGCTCGATGCATCGCAGTTCCCCGGATGGAGTACTACATTAAGAAGAAAACAAGAAAATGGGTGACAGGAAAATGAAGATGTTGCATTTGGGGGCTGACCATTTTGCTGTCCCTCATCTTCCTGTAAATTCACCTTTGCTTGATTGATCGATGAAGCGATGTTTCGTAAGGCCAATTCCTACACACCGAACTAATTAGCCGCCCACAGTACCTTTCCAGCAACAATGAAATAGAATCGGGGTAATTAGAAGCGAGCCTCCAGAGTAGAGTCTCCTCCCCATAAAGTACGACACCGAGTCGTACATAACTCCGTTGTGCGGTCGAATCTTCTCCAATGCCACGAGTGTCAGCCGAAAACATTCGCGAACTCCTTGCCAATGGTGGATACCAACCATTGCTGGGCTCGCCAATGCCACGCCGCGAAGCGTTTGTCATGGCATTGTGTGACGCCGCGGAAAACGATCATCCCGAACTTGTACGCGAACTCATCGCTAAAGACCCATTCGCTGGCGAATCCGTCGAGCCGCTAATCGCCGCACTGGACTCGCATAACATCGCGATATCACGTTTGCTTCTTGATCACGGTGCTCCGATCAATGGGCGGGGCGGGCATTCTGGCGAGACGCCATTGATGGCTGCCGCTGCGGCGGGTTACGCCGTAGGCGTTCGCATGCTTCTTGATTGTGGCGCGGATTCATCGCTCCTAGATGGCGACGGCGAACGTGACGCTCTCGGTTGGGCCCAAATGGGCGGCGCCGAACACAATTTTGTTGGCGGAATGCCTGACGATGCCCGCGCGGCTTATGCAATGATCATTCAGATGCTGCAAACACATGCGGGGCCCGCCGCCTAACATGGTTTTTACGCTGGGGCCTTCGGCACACCTTCGTCGTTTGGCAACGCTCGCTGGCGTTGGTAGAATCTTTCCTAGTTCGGGCATCGTTCGCTTCGGTAGCGGCGGTGTCGTAAAAACCTTCCGTTGTGCGACCTACCGTGAGGCGATGCGATACATATTCTGCCGCACATCATTGCGCTCTTCGTTGTCGGGCTCATCTGCCTTTGGGGCGCGCTCTGCGTTCTCTCTATCGGCGGAT
>NZ_JBFHFD010000352.1:0-8814 GCF_041583735.1 Novipirellula sp. | reverse complement strand
TGACCAGCGGTGGGAACCTGGTTGCGGGGGATACGTTTCGTGGCCGCGACAGCGTTTTGTCGGGCCCGGCCGGCGGGGTGGTGGCACTGGGGTATGTTGCCAAGTCGACCGGTTCGGCATCGGCGATCGGATTGGACATGGGGGGGACGAGCACGGATGTCAGCCGGTACACGGGACAAGTGGGGCGATGTTACGAAGCACGTGTTGCGGGACTGCGGGTGTTGACGCCGATGATGGATATTCGCACGGTGGCCGCAGGTGGCGGGTCGATTTGCGATGTCGTGGGAGGGCGATTGGTGGTCGGGCCGGCCAGCGCCGGGGCAGACCCGGGGCCGGCATGTTACGGACGCGGCGGGCCGCTGACGATCACCGACATCAACCTGTTGCTCAAACGATTGCCAGTGGATCGATTCCCGTTTCCGCTGGATGAAATGGCCGCCAAACGCCGGATCGAGGAAGTCGCGAAGCGGTTGCCTGATTCGGTCGAAATCACCAGTCTGGAAACGCTCGCTGAAGGCTTTTTGCAGATCGCTGTCACGCATATGGCCGAAGCGGTCCGCACCGTCAGCACGGCCGAAGGCAACGATGTGCGTCAGATGACGTTGGTGGGGTTCGGTGGTGCAGCGGGCCAGCATCTGTGTCGTGTCGCCGATTCGCTAAAGATGAGCCAAATTATTGATCATCCTGACGCCAGTATGCTGAGCGCTCTGGGGATGGGATTGGCCGATATTGGCCGCGTCGTGACGCGAGGCGTCTATGCAAAATTGGACGACGCATCTTCCGATGGGATCTCGCAGATCGCCGCAGAGCTTCGCAGTGAAGCGGACTCGATGATTGCTGAAGAAAATGTCGACCATGTGCCGGTCAAGTATTCGTTTGAATGTGATGTTCGCTACCGAGGCACCGAGTCGTCGTTGCCGATCCCTTATCAATCGCTGGCGGACCAATCGGAAAATACTTCGGCTGCATCGCTTGCCCAGCGGTTCAACGACAAGCACTTGCAAACCTTTGGGTACAACCAACCCGGCCGTGACCTTGAATTGGTGGCCGTTCGCTGCGAAGCCAAACTAACGCAATCAACTTCGCTTCAACAGGACGTCGTGGTGAATTCGCCGGATGCGGACGCACACGAGCAACCAAAACGCTGGAGCGATTGCAGTCGGATCGAGCGATCGCAGCTGAGTGAAGGAGACACGATCACTGTGCCGACCATGGTCATTAGCAGCGATTCCACTTTGGTGGTCGAGCCTCATTGGGTCGGTAAGGTTTTAGCCGGCGGAGTGATCGAGTTGCGTCGCGAATCCGAGTCGGACTTCGGTCACGACGCCACTCCGGAAAACGATGCGGTGCTATTAGAAGTGGTGGCTCGGCGGCTGCAGGGGATTGCCGATTCGATGGGCGAGGTGCTGCGCCGGACCGCTGTCAGTGTGAACGTGAAAGAGCGTCGCGATTACAGTTGTGCGGTGTTCCGAGGCGACGGGTCGCTGATCGCCAATGCCCCTCATGTTCCGGTTCACTTGGGCGCGATGGGGCATACGGTTCGCCGGTTGATCAGCGTCTATCCGTCGATGTCTGCGGGCGATTGTTATCTCAGCAACGATCCCTTTTCAGGTGGATCGCATCTGCCGGATATCACTGCGGTGACACCGGTGTTTTGTGATCGAGCGGTCAAAAGTGGTCGGCCTGATTTCTTTGTGGCCTCAAGAGCTCATCACGCCGAGATCGGCGGTCGTACGCCCGGATCGATGCCCCCGGACGCCACTTCGTTGGCCGAAGAGGGAGTGCTGATTCGCGACTTTGCGATGGTTCGCGATGGCGTTCATTTCGAAGACGAGTTGAGGACGTTGCTCAGGGGTGGTCGTTATCCATCGCGAAACGCCGAGGAGAATTTGGCTGATTTGGCGGCCCAGCGTGCTGCGGGCGAAGATGGCGTTCGGGCGCTCGTTGAGATGGCGCAAACGTATTCGGTGTCGCAAATCGATTACTACATGCAGCAATTGTTGCAGGTCGCCGGTGATACCGCTCAAGCCTGGATTCGCACCCTTCCCGATCATCCGATGTCGTTTACCGATTCGCTGGATGACGGCACCACAATCGCGGTCACGCTGTGTCGCCAAGGTGATCGGCTGAAGATTGATTTTACTGGAACGGCTGCAGTTCACGCGTTCGGTTTTAATGCGACCAAGGCGATTGTGACCGCCGCTGTGCTTTACGTCGTACGGATGGTATCGGGATCCAATTTGCCGCTGTGTGACGGAGTGCTTCGCGATATCGATCTGGTGATTCCCACGGGATTGCTAAATCCACCGGCTGATGAGGATCCGGCAAAATGCGCTGCGGTCGTCGCCGGCAATGTGGAAACGAGCCAGCGAGTGGTCGATGTGTTGTTGGGGGCGCTGGGGGTGGCAGCCGCGTCGCAAGGGACGATGAACAACGTGTTGATCGGAGATGCTACGTTTGGTTTTTATGAGACTATCGGGGGCGGATCGGGGGCGACGGCCGAACAGGACGGCGCCGATGCGGTCCACACCCATATGACCAACACTCGGATCACCGACCCCGAAGTGATGGAGAGCCGATTGCCGCTGCGATTGCACCGGTTTGCGATTCGCCATGGCAGCGGCGGCGCAGGATTTCATCGCGGTGGTGACGGCATGATTCGCGAGTTCGAATTTCTGAAACTGCTGACACTATCGTTGATCACCGGTCGACGAACGCGTCCTCCGTATGGTGCGGCCGGAGGGGGCGACGGTGCGGTAGGCCAAAATACGCTGGTGCGATCAGGGAAATCCGAGCGGTTGCCATGGGCTGTTTCGGTTCAGGTTGACGCTGGCGATCGTTTGATCATCGAGACCCCCGGTGGCGGCGGTTGGGGAAGCGAAGAGGTTGGTTGATTCGGGAATCCGTAGCGAGTCGCTTGTGAGAAATAATCACGATAGTGAGGTTTAATCCGCATTATCAGGCGATAACGGTTGAGTGAACGAACACTTAGGCCGCTTTTGCTTCGTGGCGGCTTCCGGAGACGTTATAATAGAGCCCACGCCCACCTATGCTCTGCGTCGATCCCCCAAGCCAATTTCGACGCTCTTCGCACCAAGATCCGGATCCCTCCTTCGCCAGGAAAGCCATCCATGATTCATGCTCGAATCGCTATCTGTTTTTGGCTCGTATTTCCGCTCGCCTCGGTAGCTTATTCGAAGACCATTGATTTTGGCCGCGATGTACGTCCCATTTTGTCGGATCACTGTTTCGCTTGTCACGGGCCCGACGAAGAGCATCGTGAAGCGGATTTGCGTTTGGATACGTCCGAGGGGGTGTTGGGAGCGGTCGAGCCCGGCGAGCTTGACAACAGCGAATTGATCACGCGGATTTTGTCCGATGACGCTGACATGCTGATGCCGCCGCCAAAGTTTGGGAAACCACTCAGCGGCGAACAAATCGAAACGCTCAAGCAATGGGTCGATCAAGGCGCTGCGTATAGCGAGCACTGGGCATTTCAGTCGCCTCAGAAAACCACGGTTGATGGTCGCGAGATCCGTACGGCAAGCACCGCGATTGATGCGTTTATCAACGTCGAGTTGGAACAGGTCGGATTGGAGCCCAACGGGCCTGCTGATCGCCGAACGCTGTTGCGGCGGATTTGTTTCGATCTGACCGGATTGCCGCCGTCCGATCGCGATGCCGAGTCCTTTCTGAATGACACGTCGCCGGATGCCGTTGAGCATTTGGTCGACCGTTTGTTGGCGTCGCACCATTACGGCGAACACATGAGCCGGTATTGGTTGGATTTGGTGCGGTACGGCGATACGCACGGACTGCACTTGGACAATTACCGCGAAATGTGGCTGTACCGAGATTGGGTGATCAATGCACTGAACAGCAACATGCCGATGGATCAATTTATCACCGAACAATTGGCTGGTGACTTGCTTCCCGATGCCACGGACTCGCAAAAGATAGCCAGCGGTTTTAATCGCTTGAACGTGACCACTAACGAAGGCGGCTCAATTGTCGAAGAGGTGTTTGCTCGCAACGTGATCGATCGCACGGATGCGTTTGGCACCGTTTTCCTGGGGCTGACGACTGGTTGCAGCGTATGTCATGACCACAAATTTGATCCGATCACCACGACCGACTATTACTCGTTGTCCGCCTTCTTTAACAGCCTGGACGGCAAGGCGATGGACGGCAACGTCAAAGATTCGGCACCGTCGATTAAAGTTCCCACGGCCGAGCAGTTAAAGGAAATTTCCGAGTTCGACGAAGCGCTTCGCGAAATCCGCGATCAGATGGATGGCCCCATCGAAACCGTCGATCAAGCTCAACTGGTTTGGGAACGCGGGCTCGGCAATAGCGAGCCGCCCAAGTGGACGGTTCTCGCACCTGAGTCGGCGGTGTCCGCCGCCAAGGTGGAAATGAAAGTCCGCGACGATCATGCCGTTGAAGTGGTCGGCAAGGTCGCTGCCAAAGACACGACGACGATCCTCACTCCCTTGCCTGCCAACACGCCTTGGAAATCGCTGCGATTGGAAGCACTGGTCAATTCGCCCGAGGAACGGGTCGGGTTGTCATCCAATGGCAATGTGGTGTTGTCCGAAATTGTGCTGGAAATGCAACATGGCGACGATCCCGAGAACTGGATTCCTGTTCCGATCCGCAGTGCGATCGCTGATATCGAACAAGCCGATGGCGCCTTTGCGGTCACCTATGCGATCGATGGTAAAATCAAACCCAACGAAGGCTGGGCGGCAGCGGGACACGAGCAAACCGGTGGTCGAACCGCGTGGTTCGACCTCGGCACGCTGTTAACCGAAACCGCCGATGCGAAGCTGCGGGTACAGTTGCAGTACCAATCACAGTTTTCGCAGCACCAATTTCGCACGGTTCGCTTATCGTTGTCCGAGACGATGCCAGCGGCCCCAGAATCAAAGCAAATCCAACGAGGCCCGCTGCACAGTGTCGGCCCCTTTGCCGTCGCCACGACCGAACTGAGTTACGAACAGTCGTTTGCATCGCAAGCTGCCGCGTTCGATCCGAACCAAACCTTCACCTACGAGGGGAGCCAGTACCAATGGCAGCTGCGTGAGGACCTTGCCGAAGTTCGTGTGAATTCGCTTGAAACGGTACCCGACCACGGTAGCGTAAATTTGCTGCACCAAACCGTGACGTCCCCCGTCGCTCAGAAGACGACGTTGTTGCTGGGGACCAGCGATGGGCACATCGTCTATCTCAATGGCAAGCAGCTCGCAATCTCACAAGGTTCGCAGGACATCGATCCGCTCGGCAAAGAGATCGAATTGGATTTGAAGCAAGGAGACAACGATCTTTACATCAAGGTGGTCAACCATGATGGCCCGTCGCTGATTTCTTACGCCTATCGATCGCCGATCGTCGAGGTGTCCTCGTCGCTTGCCAAGTTGTTGGAAACGCCCGAAACCGAGCGGTCGGCTGCGGATCGTGAATCGCTGCGAACGTATTTCCGCAGCGTCTATTGCACTCACCCCGATTGGCAAGTGCTTGTTGATCAAGCCAAGGGGATTGCGGCGGCCAAGGAAAAAGTCGAAAGCGAATTTCCGACCACCTTGGTTTGGAAAGAACTCGAGAAACCCCGCCAAGCTCATATCTTGTTGCGAGGCGACTACGAACAACCTGGACCTGAAGTGTCCCGGGCGACACCCGCGTTTTTGCCTGCGATGAATCCATCGGATCCTCAAGACCGGTTAGGGTTGGCAAAGTGGTTGTTGTCCGAGCAGCATCCATTGACCTCACGCGTCGCGGTGAACCGGTTCTGGCAACAAATCTTTGGCACCGGATTGGTGAAAACCAGCGAAGATTTCGGCAGCCAAGGCGAGCAACCGAGTCACCCGGAATTGCTCGATTGGTTGGCAGTCGATTTTCGCGAGCAGGGATGGGACATCAAACGATTGATGAAATCGATCGTGATGAGTGACACCTACCAACGATCGGCGAAAGCCGCGCCGATCCAATTGCAGGTCGATCCACGCAACCGTTTGCTGGCTCGCGGCCCTCGGTTCCGGCTCGATGGCGAGATGCTGCGGGATCAAGCGTTGGCGGTATCGGGATTGTTGGTGGACAAATTGGGCGGCCCCAGTGTGAAACCGCCACAACCCGATGGGCTCTGGTTGGCGGTGGGCTATTCCGGCAGCAACACGGTTCGATTTAAAGCGGATGAAGGTGACAAAATCTATCGACGTAGCGTCTATACGTTTTGGAAACGGACCAGTGCCCCGCCGCAATTATCGACCTTTGATGCACCGAGTCGCGAATCGTGTATCGCTCGACGCGAGCGGACCAACACGCCGCTGCAAGCATTGTTGTTAATGAACGAGACTCAGTTTCTCGAAGCCGCGAAACAATTGGGGCGTCAAGTCACCGAGAAATCGGATTTGCAAACCGCCGAAGAAAAAATCCAGTGGGTGTTCGAGCGAGTGACGATGCGTCCCGCTTCGGACGCCGAAACAAGCGAGTTGACCGCTTTGGTCAACGATTTGATGTTGCACTACGCTTCGCAGCCTCAGGCGGCCGAGAAATTGGTGGGCACGTCGTCGGCGGAAACCGCTGCCTGGACCATGGTTTGTAGCACACTGATGAACCTCGACGAAGTGTTGAACAAATAGTGAGTGCGGAAGTCGATCCGATTTTTACGCGGGCTGAACCCTTCGTCGAACAAGCCTTTGTCGAACCAGCAAAAAAGAAACTTGAGAACGATGATGCAAACGAATCTTGAATTTGAGCAGCTGACGCGGCGATCTTTTTTCTCTCGCTCGTCGGCGGGGATCGGCGCTGCGGCGCTCGCGTCGTTAGATGCAAGATCGGCACCTGTGGCGGTTGCCAATCGCGGTGCGGTCGGTGGACTTCCCCATTTACCGCATCATGAACCCAAAGCTCGTCGGGCCATCTATTTGTTTATGTCCGGGGCGCCCAGCCAGATGGATATGTGGGATCACAAACCGGCGATGGCCGATTGGTACGACAAGGATTTGCCGGAAACCATTCGCAAAGGCCAACGGCTGACCACGATGACCAGTGGTCAATCGCGTTTTCCCATCGCGCCGAGTATCTACAAGTTTTCGCCGCATGGGGCGGCCGGAACGATGGCCAGTGAGCTGATTCCTCACATGGCCAGCAAAGTCGACGATATTGCCTTAGTCAAATCGATGTATACCGAGGCGATCAATCATGATCCCGCGATCACCTATATTTGTACGGGCAACCAATTGCCCGGCAAAGCGAGTTTGGGGTCTTGGTTGAGCTACGGATTAGGAACCGAAAACGAGAATTTGCCCGCGTTTATCGTGATGACTGCATCGTGGACCGGACGCAAAGAGGCGCAGGCCCTTTATAACCGGTTGTGGGGCAGCGGGTATTTGCCGAGTAAGTATCAAGGCGTCGCACTGCGAAGCAGTGGCGATCCGGTGCTCTATTTGTCCAATCCCGCCGGGGTCGACCCGGCGGTGCGTCGCCGCATGCTCGATTCGCTCTCTCGGCTCAACGCGGCAACAGCCGACCGGCTCGGCGACCCGGAAACGCATGCCCGTATCGCTCAGTACGAGATGGCGTTCCGGATGCAGACCAGTGTGCCCGATTTGACCGACATCAGCGACGAACCGAAATATATTCTCGATCTGTATGGTCCCGACGTGACGACACCGGGGACGTTTGCGAATTGTTGTTTGATGTCGCGGCGGATGGCGGAGCGCGGAGTCCGTTTTACCCAAATTTTTCATCGCGGATGGGACCAGCACGGAGCGCTACCGAAGGATCTGCCGAATCAATGCCGCGACGTCGACCAGCCCTCGGCGGCACTGTTGACGGATTTGCGACAGCGGGGGATGCTGGACGATACGCTGGTGGTTTGGGGCGGTGAATTTGGCCGTACCATTTATTGCCAAGGCGGATTATCGAAAACCAACTACGGCCGCGACCATCATCCCAAATGCTTCACCGTTTGGTTGGCCGGCGGTGGGGTCCAAGGAGGGGTGGTGCATGGCGAAACCGACGAATTTAGCTACAACGTGGTTAAAGACCCCGTGCACATTCATGACCTGAACGCCACAATCTTACATCTAATGGGGATTGATGATCAGCGGTTTACGTATCCATTTCTTGGTCTTGATCAACGTTTAACAGGGGTCGAAGAAACCCGAGTGGTGAGTGAGATCTTGAGTTGATCGGCTCGCCGTCTGTCAAGAACTCTCATTCACACGATCTACTTTGCAAAACGAAACACTTATTGCCCTGCTTGGCCCGTCCGCGGATCCCGTTGCGGCGGGTTGGCGATTAAGAGAACTTGCCGAAAACGATTCTTACCAGGGGGCGGATCTGATCACGCAGCTGAGCGAGCAAGAGGACTTGGTGCGTCGCTCGGATCCCGCGATTTTAGGCGGACTGCTGCATGTCGTGCATGGCCGCGTGATCCGGGCAGCCGCAGAGAGTCGTGGCGAATCGTTCGCTGCGGTGGATCCCGAGCACGTCCGGCGGCTCGACCAAGCATTGCCCGAGGCGACTCCGAATCGTCATTTGTTGTTGCAGCTGTTGGCGATGATCCAATCCGATCAATCGCTTGCCGTTTTGATGGATCGGTTAGAGCAGTCGCCGCCGCAAAAATGGATGGATGCCGCTCAGGCGATCAGCCCGCTGATGCAAAATCGCCAGTGGAAAGTAGGGATCGTCTTCCCGCGACTACTGCAATGTTTGCAATTTCCGTCGCTGGCGGCACCCACGTTGGATCTCGCCAATTTCTTGGTGCGAGAACGCAACGTGTCGCCGCATCCCGCAGCCGCCAATCTGACG
>NZ_JBFHFD010000351.1:0-8827 GCF_041583735.1 Novipirellula sp. | reverse complement strand
CGGCTGTTTTCATGGGGTGACCTAGCCGGCTAAAGCCGGTACACCAGCGCTGGTGTATAGCCTTTAGGCGATTCTTTTTTCGAGGTCCAAAGACGACGGCTAAAGCCTCGATATCAGCGCTGGCGTACAGGCATTGGGCGGCTGTTTTCATGGGGTGACCTAGCCGGCTAAAGCCGGTACACCAGCGCTGGTGTATAGCCTTTAGGCGATTCTTTTTCGAGGCCCAAAGACGACGGCTAAAGCCTGGGCATCAGCCCTGGCTCACAAAGTCGCGGGATCCCAGTCTTTTCCGTAATCGTGAAGCGGATAGGATTGCCAAAATCGAAATGCTTGCTCACGTCCAACGCTCTCTAAATATTCAGTCGCGTTGCTAAATGGCCAATCGGTCCATTTTGCACAGTACCCATGATGCACGGGGTTGTTGAGAACATAGTTTCGTGACGCATAAAAATGCCCTTCCGATTTCATGGCGGTCTCGGCTGCTTTGCACCAAGTTTGTCGTCCTCGCATGCCGTCCTCGCCATTCCATTGAAACGATGTGCGGCCATGCAATTTTCCAAGCTGCTCAAACATCCCGTGGAGCTCAACTACATCGCACAATACATGATAGTGATTGGGAAGCACGACCCAGGCGAATAGGGTTCGGGAATGTGTTTGCATAAATTCATAGAGTTGCAACGAGAAATCCGCGAGTCGTTTGTCAGACCTTCCAATGATCGGAGCGTGTTCGAAGCAGGCTGCGGTGATGAGATAGATGGAAGTGTGGTCGCTTTGAATGTGTGCCGGCGAGTGAGCAGGGTGATTGCGTTGACGGCGTTCGGTGAGAATTTTGGATCGCTGCTCTGGCGTCCATTGCCGCCACCGATACATGGCATTGGGATCTTTGGGCATTGGGATGCCTATTGACTGCAAGTAGGGCGACGTGAGTTCTATTACAAGTATTGTATCAGAAGACGGCTAATGGCTGTTTACCGTCGCTGGGGTACAGCCATGGGGCGACTCTTTTCGTGGGGTGACCTAGCCGGCTAAAGCCGGTACACCAGCGCTGGTGTATAGCCTTTAGGCGGCTCTTTTTATGGGCTGGTCTGGCCGGCTAAAGCCGGGACACCAGCGCTGGTGTATAGCCTTTAGGCGATTCTTTTTCGAGGTCCAAAAACGGCGGCCAAAGCCCGGACACCAATACATCGGCGGATAGCCGCACGTCCTTCGATAAATTGCTGCTTGCTCTTGCTTCGCTCATTCATTGGCGGTGGCAGTCGTTGACGTCTATCGTCAATAACTTTGGTAGCAACCGCGAATGCGACAAATTTTTAACTGCTGATTGCGTTACTCTTCGGCACACATTTCCATTGGCATCTCGCGTTCGAGCTTGGCGATTTTGCGACGTATCGCTTTCGCTTCCTTCTCAAGCTCATCGAGCTGCGCGTTTAACTTTACCAGCGATCGTTCAGGCGATGGCCGCAGGACCCGTTCGAGCATGTCCAAAAGTACCAACGCACGCACGGCCTTCAGTGCCGTCCCTCGCAAACGATACATCCGTGCGACTTGGTTGATCTGAGACAACCGCACCATCTTGGTGATTCCGGTGGCTCGCAAAAATTGCAGCGACCGCAGAAACGAAACCAACGGCAATAAAATGATCGCCAAATCTAACCAATGCGTTTTGCAGTAGGCAATTTTCTTTTCTGCTACCGAAACCATCAGGATAAACTCGGCGGCAAAACAAAACCAAATTGCTCCGGTGCTGAAGTGTAGCGCAAAGCGAAGCCAACCGTATTGGGCGACTTGGTTTTTCAGCAACAATTCGATCAGCAACACTGGCATGATCAGCAATGCGATCCAGATCATCGGCAAACTGAAGTACCGCTCCAGTCGCCGGCGCAATCGCGCATCCGCCTTACGCCATCCCATCGTTGGTAGCCAAATACGGTTCCCCATCTCGACACTGCGTGCGCACATTCGCAATGAAGGGCAGATGCAAAACACGCCGGAGTAGAAGTGCGTCCAGCGGGTCTCGGCGTTCCAGGGCCGGGTGTACCAGTGGTAGATCGATTCGGCGATCACGATCGGCCAAATCAGCAGCATCAGAACAATGGCCGCGACTTCGGTACTGCTGATCGGCGGCAGCGTGTACGCAATTACCGTTTCATCGGTGACCGGATCGTGAATCAGCGTTTCTTCTAAATTAGGCACGTCGACCCACAGCACCACCAAAACCGATTGGCAGACCAAAAAAGCCAGCGATATCCAAAACATCGCAGGCGCAGAATGAGCTGCGATCCGGTGAGCGAGGTTGTGATGTCGGTTGGGCATTGTTTGATTAACGCGATTTGAGTGTTTTTTGCTCCATTATCCTAAGGCATCAGCCCACCCATTTCAGGGCGCTAAGAAAAATTCACTGCGGAGATATCACTCCACTGGATTCCGAATTTTGCTAGATATTTTCGCAGCCGATCGGCATCATTCGCTTTCTGCTTGGATTGCCGCGAGACTTGGAATAGCTCGCGACCAGCTGCGGAGAGCGAAGGGGATTGCGAGCAGACCTTGATCACTTCGGCAAGTGAGGCTTGATCAAATCGATCGAGCTGGGCCATTTGCTTCTCGTCCAGCACGGTTCGCAATGTCGCGGCATGGCTATCGGGTTTTTCCGAGCCTCGCCAACTAGCCCTTAGCCGCGTGATTTCTTCGTCGACCATGTCAATCGTAATACGTCCGCCCGGCGACAGCGTTGCCATTCGCGTGATCGCTGCATTCAAATCACGAAAATTGGCCTTCCAAAGCGTCGATGGATCATGCGCAAACTCGATAAACTTTTTGCGTGCTTCCTTGTTGAACGTCACTTTGCGTCCATGATTCGTGGTGAACTTCTGTAATTCAAATTCAATGTTGGGATCGATGTCGTCGCGACGCTGCGCCAATCCTGGCAGCGCGAACGACCACAGATTGATCCGAGCCAAAAGGTCTTCGCGAAAATTGCCTTTGCCAACTTCTTGATGCAAATCACGGTTGGTGCCTGCGATCAATTGAAAATCGCTCGACGTCGCCTCATCCGACCCCACCGCGAGAAAAGTCTTCTCTTCGATCGCTCGCAGCAACATCGCTTGTTCGTCGGACCCTAGTTCGCCGATCTCGTCCAAAAAAAGCACGCCTTGGTCAGCTGATTTCAGCAGTCCAGCACGCGTAGCGGCCGCTCCTGTGAACGCGCCCTTCACGTGACCAAACAATGTCGACATCGCTTGTTCGCCGCGAATCGTGGCGCAATTCACCTCGACCAACGGGCCGGCAACTTGTTGACGATGTCGTTTGAGTGCAAAGATGCGTTGGGCGAGCTGCGACTTGCCCGCTCCCGTTGGCCCGCTCAGCAAGATCGGTGCACGCGTTGCCAGCGACACTTGTTCGATCCGTTCGATCAATTGATTGAAGGCCTTGTTCCGTGTCTCGATTCCGGACTTTAGAAACGACAATCCTTCCTGGTGTTCGGCCTGAAACCGGCTGGCCAATTGGTCGTACCGCGATAGATCCAAGTCGATCACGCTGTAGACGCCGCGAGGATCTTTGCCGCTGCGATTCGGTGGCGAGGTTTGCAGCAGTGCGGCGGGCAAGTGACGCGATTCGGTCAACAAGAACAAACAAATCTGTGCGACGTGCGTGCCGGTGGTGATGTGGGCGAGGTATTCCTCGCGATCAGTGTCAAACGAATAGTCACGAGTGAATTGATGCAGCAGCGCATAGACCTCTTCAAAATCCCAAGGATCACGAAGCTGGTTCCAGTGAAGACGCACCTCGGTTTCGGGAGAAACCAAGCGGATGTCGGCGACCACACTCTCGGCCAATTTCTCGTGCCGTCGATCGCACAGCAACTCGAACCGATCGACGATCAAATCGGGTTGCTGACACACCGCAATACTGGGGCGCCAACCTGACCAGCGATCGCCCCGCTTGGCAGGCTGATCTAATTGGGTGCCGAGGAAGCCGATAATGACGCGTGATTTATGCATAGATAGAATTATAAGTCACGCGATAGATGGAGTGTAAAGGCGGCTTTGTGTCTGTGTTCTCAAAATCCTTGGGCGTTGTTAAGTCATTGTGGGTCAATGGGTTAGTGTCAATTTAGTATGGTTTGGCACGTGTTGTGCAAAGTGAAGGAATTCAAGCGAGGTCAGGAGGCGTACCTCCAATCACGCCCCGAATTTTTCAGCCAGCCGCTTTACCGATAAACTGGCTCGCCCGCTCACTCGAATCATAGGCATCCCCATGCATACGACGCTGTACAAGCCTGCACCAAACAAGATGATCGCGACCGGCGAAGCGACCGCGATCTTGCCGACCGAATCGACGCCGCCGATCAAAGTGATTGGGACCGAGGCAATTCGCGACACATTCGACGAAGTTTGTTTGCAACAAGCGATCAATTCGCGGCTCGCACCAGGCGTGACCGATGTCGTGCTGAATCCCGATGCCCATCTCGGTTACGGAGCTCCGGTGGGATGTGTGATGGTATCGCCCACGCACATTTACCCAGGACCGGTGGGAGTGGATATCAAGTGTTCGATGAGTTTGTTGCAATTGGATGTCCCCGCGGACGTCATCGAGGACCGCCAAACGCGTCGTGCACTGATCTCAGCGATTTGCCAGCGTACGCCGACTGGTGCCGGCAAAGGACAACGAAGTGCCAAGAAGTCGCGTCCTGTGAACCGAACGCTAGGGAAGCAACTCGTTGTCGAAGGAGCCAGCGAAAGTGTTTGTCAGCAACTTGGTATTCCAATTGACTGGGCAGATCGATGCGAGGATTCGTTTCACCTTGGACATGACGAAACTCGAGATGCATTGGAAAATCGTTTGGAGGTTCTGCTTGCTCAGCGGCACATGAGTAATTTTTCGGACAAGATGAGTCAATTGGGTTCGTACGGCGGAGGAAACCATTTCGGTGAATGCGAAGTGGTTCACGTCGGGGACGATGACCGTTCACGTTCGGTTGCCGAAACGTTTGGGCTGCGTGACGGAAAGGTCGCGTTTTTGTCGCATTGTGGATCGCGAGGTTTTGGACACAACTTGGCATCGGGCCAATTCAAGACATTGCAAAACAAGTTCAGCAAATGGGATATTCCACTGCCGGCCGGAGATCGCCAATTGGTTTATGCACCGCTGGGAACGAGCGAAGCCGACGACTATTTGGACGACATGGCGCTGGGAGCAAATTTTGCAACCGCGAACCACTTGTTGATCAATGCTCTCGTATTAGAGGCGTTTCAAGAAGTATTGCCGGGAACGACGGGGGCGTTGGTTTATTTCATCAGTCACAACATTGCACGCAAGGAGATCATGGATAATCGGCCGACATGGGTACATCGCAAAGGAGCGACACGTGCGTTTCCCGCCGGCCATTACGCTTTGCGTGAGACCCCGTTTGCCGATACGGGGCACCCGATTTTGTTGCCGGGGAATCCTCGGGATGGCTCGGCGGTAATGGTGGCGGATCCCGGTGCCGAGCAGGCGTGCTTTAGTCTGAATCACGGTGCTGGACGTACGCTCGGGCGACGTCATGCCAATCGCGTGTTGGATCAAACGACGATCGACGAGGAATTCGAACAGCATGATATCCTCAGTAATTGCCGGTTTTATCCCAAAGATGAAGCTCCGGCGGCGTACAAGGATTTCGAGGAAGTGCTGCGATCGGTAAAGACCGCTGGATTGGCGAGCGAAGTCGCTCGCTTGAAGGCACGTTTCGTGATTAAGGATGCGAGTAAAGCGGATGATTGAAATTGATGGATCTCAGGGCGAGGGCGGCGGACAAATCCTCCGCTCCTCGCTCGCGCTCGCCGCGGTGACAAAGCAACCGATTCGGATCGTCAATATTCGATCCGGCCGCCGGAAACCAGGGCTGATGCGACAACATCTCACGTCTGTACGTGCCGCAGGCGCGGTTTGTAATGCGGTGATCGAGGGTGATGCGATTGGATCACAATCGATTACGTTCGAGCCAAATGAATCCCGTGGTGGCGAATTTGACTTCAAAGTCGGCACGGCTGGCAGTGCGGTGTTGGTCGCGCAAACCGTTTTGCCGGCTCTGATGCTCGCGGATCATCCGTCGCAAGTGACGTTCGAAGGAGGCACTCATAATCCAGCGGCGCCACCATTGGACTTTTTCCGAGATTCGTTTTTGCCACAATTGGCCAAGATGGGAGTCGCGAGTGAAATTGAGGTCAAAGCTTACGGGTTTTATCCCGCTGGCGGCGGAAAGTTTCAATTGAACATCACTCCGTGTCGCACTTTAGAGGCGGTAACGTTGATCGAGTGTGACGAGAAGGCGTCACCTCGCGTGACCGCGCTCGTCTCGGCGATTCCCAAGTCGGTGGGACAGCGTGAATGTGATACGATTCGGCGAAAGACAAACTGGGACGCCGACTGTTTTCACGTGCACGAGGTTTCACAACCACGTGGCCCTGGCAACGTGGTGATGATCCAGTGGTCAACGCCGAGTGTGACCGAGACGTTTACCGGGTTTGGCAAGGTGGGCGTCAAGGCAGAGCACATCGCGCGAGGCGTATTGCGACAAACGCGAGCCCATATCGCCAGAGCGGTCCCCGTCGGCGAACATTTGGCCGATCAGTTGATGTTGCCAATGGGATTGGCGGCGATGCAGGGACGAACAAGCGAATTTCGCAGCGGCCCGTTGACGCTGCACAGCAAGACGCACCTCGATGTGCTAAGGCTCTTTTTGGACATCCAGCTAGACGTGCAAGAGGACGACGAAAGCGGATCGGTGACGATCCGCTTTGGGCCACAGGATTGACGCTTCACCTCGTTTCAATGCAATCGCTGAAGGCTCTGCTCGACCTCTGCCAAACTGCGTTTGGCAGAGGGGGCACACGGCGTCCTTTGTACTGGCGAAACCACGTGCTACATGCATCTGCCGCGAGTCGCAACCTTACTCGACGGGGAAGCCGCGTTTCCGCAACAGAGCACTTGTGTCGACATCACGGCCTCGGAATCGACGGAATCCTTCGGCTGGATCAATCGTGTCGCCAACACTCATCACGTTATCGTGCAAGCTTTTTGCGGTCGCTTTGTCGTAAAAACTGCCCGCTTCCTCGAACACTTCGACCGCGTCGGCAGTCAACGCGTCGGACCACAGGTAGCTGTAGTAACCCGCCGAATACGAGTCGCTACTGAAAATGTGAGCAAACTGGGGCGTGCGGTGACGCATCGGGATCTCATCGGGCATGCCGATCTCCTTCAGCGTTTGTTTTTCGAACGCGTCAGGTTCGATCGAGGCCTGGTCCGTGGTGTGCAACTTCATGTCGACAATTGCGCTGGACAAATACTCAACCGTGTCAAAGCCTTGGTTGAACTTTGACGCCTTCTTGATTTTATCCAGCAACTGCGGCGGCATCGGTTCGCCGGTTTCGTAATGCACCGCGTATTGGCTAAGCACTTCGGGCGTGTCGAGCCAGTGCTCCATAATCTGAGACGGAAACTCGACGTAATCACGCGCTACGCTTGTACCCGCTTGCGAAGGGTAATTTACCTTCGAGTTCAAACTGTGCAGTGCATGGCCGAACTCGTGAAACAGCGTTACGGCGTCGTCCCACGAGATCAACGACGGTTTGCCCGCGATCCCTTTGACGAAGTTTGAGTTGTTGGAAACGACTGGCGTGATCGGTTCGTCGATGTTTTCTTGGCTGCGGTAATCCATCATCCACGCGCCACTTCGTTTGCCTTCGCGAGCGTAGGGATCGAGGTACCACAGACCGACGCGGTTGCCGTCCGTATCCTCGACTTTCCAGACGCGAACATCGGGGTGAAAAACGGGGACATCTTTGATCTCGGTAAACTGCATGCCGTACAGTTCACCGGCGGCCCACATCATCGCCTCGCGAAGTTTTTCCAGTTGCAAATAGGGTTTGACTTCGTTGAAATCGAGATCGTATTTGTCTTTACGCACTTTTTCGGCGTAGTAGCGGTAATCCCACGGAGCGATGGTAATGTTAGCGTTCTCGGAATCTGCGATCGCCTGCATATCGGCCACTTCTTCGCGAACGCGTGCGACTGCTTTGGGCCACACCTTCATCATCAAATCCATCGTCGCGGCAGGCGTTTTGGCCATGGTCGGTTCTAGTCGCCACTCGGCATGGTTCTTGTATCCGAGCAATTTGGCTCGCGCGGCACGCAAGCTGAGGATCTCGGAGATGATCGCATTGTTGTCGTGGGCGTCGCCGTTGTCGCCGCGGTTGTAATAGTTTCGCCAAACCGTTTCCCGCAAATCGCGGTTGTCCGCGTACGTTAAAAACGGATCCATCGACGAACGCGTGTTCGTGACGGCCCATCGGTCGGGGTGGTTGCGTTCTTCGGCTGCCGATTTCATCGCCGCAATCACGCTGTCGGGCGATCCGGCCAGATCGGCTTCGTTATCGATCCAGGTGACATAGCCTTTTTCGTCCTCGAGCACGTTTTGGCTGAAATCGGTGAACAGTCGAGCCAACCGCGTATTGATTTGCGATAGCTTGGCTTTGTCACTTGAGTTCAGTTTCGCTCCTTGGCGGACGAAGGTTTTGTAGAGATCGTCGACCAATCGTTTTTGAGCGACGGTAAACGATTTCATCGCATCGCTTTGGTGAATCGCTTCAATGCGTTTGAACAGTTTTTCGTTTTGATAGATGCTGTCACGGTGCTCGGACAACTTGGGGGCAACTGCACGTTCAATATCGGGGATTGGGCCCACGTTCAGGTTGCTGGTGTGGACATCGAACAGCGTTTCCACACGGTCAAGCGTCTTGCCCGCTTGCTCCATTGCAACGATTGTGTTTTCAAACGTCGGCGGTTCGCT
>NZ_JBFHFD010000350.1:0-8873 GCF_041583735.1 Novipirellula sp. | reverse complement strand
TGAATCAATCCTTGCCAAACTTTACCGCGCCCTACTGGGGCATCCCTTTGAGCCTGAGTTAGAATCGACACCGTCTTTGCCCTCCTTTTCCATTTTGTGCCACGATCTGTTATGGCTGACAACGAACCTACCGCAGACCCCGTGGACGAAGCCTTTGCGGCTTACCTGCGTTCGTGTGATGCCGGTGAGTTAACCAGCCGAGAGGACTTTTTAAAGCAGTTTCCTGACGTTGCCGGACAATTAAAGCAATTGATGGAAGCGGCCGACCTGCTCGGCCAAGTGACGATGGCATCGGGATTGTCATCGCATCGAGCGAGGGTCCAAAACGGCGCCGACACGGTCGCCATCACCTCGGCGGTCGGCGAGCAATCGGATGTCGATCCGGCGATCACGCTGCCGATGGCGAACCGATCCAAGAACGACCCGGGCCCGACGCTACCGTTTGATCTGGGCGATTACGAACTGCAAGAAGTGCTTGGCAAAGGCGGTATGGGGATCGTCTATCTGGCGAACCAAAAACAGCTCAACCGCATGGTCGCGGTCAAGATGATTCGCGGTGGGATGTTGGCGGACGAATCGGATGTGCGGCGGTTTTATACCGAAGCCCAAGCCGCGGCCCGCCTGAGCCACCCCGGGATTGTTCCAGTGTATCAGTTTGGTCAACGAGCCGGCCACCATTTCTTTTCGATGGCGTACATTCGTGGCATCGACTTGCAGCGGAAAATTTACGCCGAAACACTCCACCCCAAACAAGCCGCTCGCTATGTTCGCGATGTGGCACGCGCGATCGACCACGCGCATCACAAAGGGGTGCTGCATCGCGATTTGAAACCTGCCAACGTGCTGATCGACGAATACGACGAAGTCCATGTGACCGATTTTGGGCTGGCCAAACACATGGACGCCGACAGCAGCGTGACCGGTACCGGCGCCGCACTGGGGACGCCTCACTACATGGCGCCCGAGCAAGCCGGGGGACTGAGCGATCGAGCCAATCGGCAAAGCGACGTCTATGCAATGGGGGCGATTTTGTTTGCGTGTTTGACCGGACGTCCACCGATCGTGGGCGACACCGTGATGCAAACGTTGTTGGATGTCGTTCACAACCCTGCCCCCCCCGTACGCTACTTTCGCTCGGATGCCCCCGTGGACATCGAAACGATCGTGGCGAAATGTTTGGAAAAGAGTCCACAGAAACGCTACGAGTCGGCTGGAAAACTTGCCGATGACCTCGATGCCTTTCTCGAAGACCGTCCGATCAAGGCGCGGCCTCGCTCGCTGCCGGTCAAGGTTTGGCATTGGCTCGAAGGGGTCCCCTTGGTTGCTGCCGTCTCGGGACGCCGGATGGTCAGCGCATCGACGTCGCATCGACGCTTTCAAGCTGTGATGTTGCTGCTGTTGTTGCTGACTCCCTTTGTGGCTGTCGGATTGTCGGTGCTGTGGCACAAGCACAAAGAATCGATGCCGAGCTTTGTTCGCATCGGCGGTGGACTGGACGATGGCGTCTACAACACGGTGTCAACCGCGATCGCAGAGCGGTTGGCCGAGCGATATCAAGTCACCAGCTCGGTCGCCACCAGCAATGGGTCGTTGGAGAACCGATCACGGCTACTAAGCGGCGAAGTCCATCTCGCGCCAATGCAGGCGTCGGCGATTAGCGGAAGCGACCTGTGTGTCGTCGCCCCGTTGTTCTTTGAAGTCGTTCATCTGTTGGTGCGCGAGGACGCGAACATCCAAGAGCTCGGCGATCTGAAAGGCCACCGCATCGCCGTGGGGCCGATCGGCAGTGGATCGCGTGAGGCGACCGAAATGGTGTTTGAATCGCTCGCGATCACGCCCGATATCGCTCCTCGCGAGGTGATGGCATGGAAAGAGTTGGAATCGGACGCGGCCCCCGATGTCGCGGTGATCTGTGTCGGTTTGGGCAGCCCGCTGATTGCCAATCTGATCCGTAGCCACCGCTGGGAACTGATGCCGATCCCGAATCCAATCAAAATTGCTTTGCAACACCCCACATTACGCCCGATGACGATCGATGCAGGCGATTATCCTGGGATCGAACTTCCCGAGGAAGGCGTGGCCACCGTCGGAACCACGGCATTTTTGGCGGCCCGCACCGATACCCCCTCGGAATTGGTAACCGCGACGCTCCGCACACTGTACGAACCTCCGCTGTTGTGTGCCGGATTGATCCCGCGAAAACATGCGGCCGAATGGCAAGGGTTAGCACTGCACAGTGCCGCACGCCGATTTTTCGAAGTCAATGAAACGACGCCCTAGGATCGAGCAAGAATCAATGGCAGGGCGTGTGCCTTAATGATTCGCATCGGCCTTAATAATTTGCATCGGCCGACGCGACATCCGCGGCTTGGACATGTCCCCAGCGATCGCCGCACATTTTGCGTTGCCCCCCGCTCTTCTGCGACGGAGGCACGCGAGAGGCCAACGCTTCCATGTAGTCCAATCGCTCTTCTTCGCTACTGAATTCCAGCGGCCGGATGCCTTGCAATTCGGGCAACGAACGGATGCCATGACGCTCCATAAACACGACAAGTCCATCGATCATCGAACGCACAATATCGGGTCCTTCGCGATAAACCGCCGACGAGACCATGGCGACATCGGCGCCGGCCAACAGAACTTTGATCACGTCGGTCGCATTGCTGACGCCACCACACGCCGCGATCGGCATCGCCGGACAAAAGGCATGGACTCGCATCACCGATTCAAGCAGATGCGATATTTTCCCGCTGGGCGTCAAACACCAATCGGTGCTCATTTGCAACGTATCGAGCGAGATATCTACTTCGGGCGAACGGCCAAACAAAACCAAGCCCTGGATTCCCGACAGCAAGCGAACGGCCAAATGGCTGAGGCTGGTGTATTCGCGGCTCAGTTTTAGAAACAACGGAATCGAGATCGATTGATGGATAATTTGCACCGCCTGGACGAGCGAATCCTCGATCTCGCGTGCATCCGAAAACTCCGACGGGGGTGGATGACGCAAATTCAATTCGATCGCACTCGCCCCGGCCTCTTGTAATGCCCCGGCATAATCGAGCCAATGACTTGCGTTGTCCCCATTCAAGCTGGCAATCACCGGCAGCGCAGTCTGGCGACGGGCACGCCGCACGATGGACAAGTAAGTCTCAGCATCATTGCAGAACGAATCCACTTTGAATCGCTGGGCCCGCGCCAGCACTTGGGTATCACGCGCCGTCAAGCTTTGGCCATTTTTCTGGTTCCAAAGCAATACTTGTTCTGCGAACAACGATGGCAACACTACCGCTCCGGCCCCCGAAGCATCGATGGCAACACGCATCTGTTCTTGCGCCGTCAACGGACAAGCCCCGATGACCACCGGCGAACGCAAACTCAATCCACCATAATGCGTTGTTAAATCGATACTCATTTAGGTTGTCCCCATTTTCGAATGGATTTCATGTTCACCGGTGTAGACCCACAAACCGCAAGCCGACATCCAATGCACACTAACGCGAACGGCAGATCGGGTTTATTGTATCTCGTCGTAACACTCACCGCCAACGTTGTCCGCCACTCGCGATAAACCATGGACGATATTTCTGCAATCACCACCGTCTTGCTGTTCGTGCTGACCGCGGGCTTGATTGCTGGCGCCGTGTGCAAACGTATCGGTGTTTCGATGCTGGTCGGCTATTTGGTGGTCGGTGGAGTGATCGGCGAAGACGCGTTGGGGTTCGTAAAACAGCAAACCCACGAACTCGAAGCGTTGGCGGAACTTGGTGCTTTGCTACTATTGTTCGCGGTTGGGATCGAGTTTTCGCTCGAAGAACTGGTACGTCTAAGCCGCTACTTTTTGCTCGGCGGTGTCGTCCAAATGACCCTCGTCGCCATCCCGTTGGCGTTGATCTGCATGGCGATGGGGATGAACGTGAACGCGGCCGTGCTGGCAGCCTCCGCAGTCGCGCTGAGTTCGACCGTGTTGGTGTTTAAGGCGTTGGCCGAATGGGGCCAAGCGGCATCACCGTCGGGCCGCCGTGCGATTGGAATTCTACTTTTCCAAGATGTTGCATTAGTGCCGCTAATGTTGCTGATCCCGCTGCTGACTCATCATGGCGAGCCGCCCTCGCTGAATGCGTATGCGTTGCTCGGCGGCAAATCGCTGATTTTTGTGATCAGCGTCGGCATGGTCTATCACATCGTTCGCCGCTGGCTTGTGCCGGAATTGGCCCAACTTCGCAGCGTCGAACTGGTCGTCCTGTTTGCGGTTTGTGTGCTGGGCGGTGTCTGCTGGGTTGCCCACTACTTAGGGTTACCCTCGGCGGTCGGTGCGTTGGCAGCGGGAATTGTGCTGAGCGGGAATCGGCTTAGCAAGCAAATTGACACCATCGTGTTACCGTTTCGTGAAACGTTTGCGGCGATCTTCTTTGTCACGCTCGGCACGCTTTTGAATCCGCGTCAATTTTTCGACGAACCGTTTCTGATCACCTGTGGTGTGCTGTCGATCCTGCTGATCAAAGGGGCGGCCGCGGCGATGGCGCTGCGTTTGGTGGGGCTGCGCACCAAGGCTGCGATCGGCATGGGAATGGGATTAGCCCAAATGGGCGAGTTTTCGTTCCTACTGCTTTCCGAAGGACTGAAACAGGAGCTGCTTAGCCCGATCGCCTACAACCGCTTGCTGCTGATCGCGTTGGGAACGTTAATCTTGACGCCTCAATTGATTCAATTTGGACTCCGCTGGTCGGGCGAAGATCAATACGAGCACGATGAACGCGACCACCACGGGTTGATCAACGACACCAGCCGGCATGCGATCGTGATTGGCATTGGGCTGATTGGACGCCAGATCAGTTCGCAGCTTGAGATGAAGGGGATTGATGTTCGGCTTGTCGATTTTAGCCCAATCAATCTGCACCTCTTCGCCCAACAAGGATTCCATACGGTCACCGGCGACGCTCGCGATCCACAAGTCCTGAGGCGGGCGGACGCTGCGAACTGCAACCTTTCGGTTGTCAGCGTTCCCGATGACGCTGCCGCCAAAGAGATCGTCGCGGCGCTGCGTTCGCTGAACGCCGACTCCACCATCCTGGTTCGCTGCCGTTACCAAGGGAACGTCGCAGCCATGCGACGAGCCGGGGCCAACGGGATCGTCAGCGAAGAGGGCGAGGCGTCCGCGGCGCTGCTGCGGTGGTGCGAACGTTTTGTGCAATCCAAAGCATGAACATTCGCAACCAGTAGCGACCGTTTTGCGTAGCGAAACTCGCGTCGAGACGCGAAGCCAATCACTGGCGTCGCGGATCTTGTAATCAACGAAGCCGCTCGTCAATCAAGGCTTGTGACGACGACGTAGTACGCGCCGAGCTCGCCTTCGCGGATCTCGAAGACTGGAGCCAACCGATACGATCCCTTTTTCAGTTCGGTGACGAAGCGGACTTCCTTGGCACCCGCGTCCACCGGTTTGCGATCGAGATCCTTGTCGTCGATACGCAGGACCGCGTGGGTAGCATCGATGGCGCTACCCGGCGTGGTACGAAACGCCTGTGTGGCACCAGGAACATTTTCGCCAGCCGGAAGCGAGGCGTTGATTGCCGCTCCCGACTCACCAGGCCAACGCCGCAACGAGACCTGGTACTTGCCGTCACGAACCACCTTCACCGCCCAGTGTCCCTCGTGCGTGAGCTTCTCGGATTTCGGATGCTCTCGGTCCGCCGCGCGGATCGAACCTTGATGCCACGGTGGATAGACTTTTTGAATCCAATCGTGAGCGGTCATGCTGACCACAGGGTGATCGGGGTGTCCGAGGTAGATCTCGGTCGTCTGAGAAAATGTGGGTTTCAGTTCATCCCACCACTTGTCGTAGAACTCTCGCATCGTCGCCACGACTTCGGGATGGTCTTTGGCGATGTTGTTTTTCTGGCCTGGATCGACGGTGATGTCATAAAGCTCCTTGCCATTAATCAATCGAAACTTCTGCGACATTACTGACGAACCACGCCATTTGATCGGATCGCGAACTCGCTGCGAATCACTGATCACAAAACGCTCAGGCCAATCGACGTCTTTGGCCGGATCGAGAAGCGAGGCAATGGAAACGCCATCAAACTTGACATTTTCCGGCTTTTTAACGCCGGTCATTTCCAACAGCGTGGGAACGATGTCCACGGCGTGCGTCAACTCATCGACGTCATATTGTTTGTCGATCCCGCCGGCTGGCCAATGCAGGAAAAACGGCACGCGGTGACCGCCTTCGTAGGGACTGCCCTTTCCGGCCTTCATTCCCGCATTATAAATCTTCGCCCCACTGGCCGTGCCATTGTCGGTGGTAAAGACAAAGATCGTGTCGTCGGCGATCCCAAGCTCTTCGATCAACTTACGAGTCTTGCCAACATTGTCATCGATATTGGTGATCATGCCATAGAATGCGGCAATGTTGTCGGACTGGTCTTGATACATGTCCATGTATTTTTGGGGACAATGCAGTGGTCCGTGAGGCGCGTTCGTAGCGATGTAGGCAAAGAAGGACTTCTTCTCTTTTGCACACTTGCTGATGAACGCATTCGCCTGATCAAAGAAGACGTCGGTGCAAAAGCCTTCGGCCGGAACGATCTTGCCGTTGTGAAAATAGGCTCCGTCAAAGTAGGCGTTGTCCCACACGTCCGGCGTCTGCCCGATGCCACCGCCGCCATGGCGATAGACTTCGGTGAATCCGCGATCTTCGGGACGATACGGATAGTTGTCGCCGAGGTGCCACTTTCCGAACATGCCGGTTTGATAGCCAGCGTCGCTGAACATTTTGCCAACCGTGACTTCGTTTTCTCGCAGCATCGATCGTCCCATGATCGTATGCCAAACCCCAGTGCGGTTGGTCCAGTGTCCTGTCAACAGCGCCGAACGCGTGGGGGAGCAGGTCGGAGCGACGTGGTAATCGCTCAGCCCCGAACTTTCCGACGCAAGCTGATCGATGTTCGGCGTCTTGATGATCGGGTTACCGGTGCACGCCAGATCGCCATAGCCTTGGTCGTCGGACATAACGAACACGACGTTGGTAGCCGAGGCGGCAAGCGTTCCCGAGAAAAAGAGCCCAAAGCTGAGCAAGGCAATTCGAAGATTAGAAGTCATGAGTGGTGGCGACTACGAATAGGAGTTTGAAGACAAGAGAGGCATTGTCAGGTTGACGTGGATTTTAGCGTCAAACCCAGACCGCCGCTTTATAGAACCGCAATCGACGAAGTTAGTCGATCGCGATTTCCAAGGCAAGTTTTTTCGGAACTCAGTCCCAGTTCACCTGTTTTTCGGTGTGGGTTTGACCCGAATTTCATCGCCAACCATTTTTTACAGTGCCTCAGCGACTCGCACGGCGATCCCCTTGCTGCCCGCCGGGTTACTATGAATCCCGTCATCGCTCAACTGCTGGCTGACTGTGATGGTACAATCAATTCACGCGAATTACACCGGCGTTTTGCCAAACCGTTTTGCCAAACCGTTTTGTCAACCAAGGTTCCAACTAATGAGCGCGGGCTTGCATTTAACCGTGGAAGAATACGGCCGAATGGTCGAACGTGGAGCGTTTGATCACCTGAATCGCAAGATTGAGTTAATCCGTGGGGAGATACGCGAGATGAATCCGGACGGACCTGCTCACGATGACTCCATCATTTACTTGACCGACTGGTCTGCTCACAGTGCGCCAAGAGACCAGATCCGCGTAACGGTCCAAACCGGCTTGACGATCTCGGAGCTAGATAGCCGCCCTGAACCGGACCTGCTTTGGATTCGTGCAGGTCGCTATCGCGATCAGCACCCAGCGGCGTCGGATGTGAAGCTGGCAATTGAAGTTTCCGACAGCACTCTGAAATCTGACTTGATTGAGAAGGCGGCACTTTATGCCGAAGCAAAGATCGTCGAGTACTGGATTGTGGACGTGCAAGGCCGCTGCGTGCATGTTTTCCGAGAACCTAAAAACGGTGAATACACAGACCGCACCGTCGCCAAACCCGGCGAACAACTTCAGCCACTCCAACCGTGTGCCACTGCACTGGACATTCAAGATTTGTTCGGCTGAGCAGTACACATGCAGTCATTCGTCTGATAAGAATGAAAAGGAGCAATCGCTTGGAATTCTCACGCCGACGATTACGCCGAAGCCGTTGCAGACATTAGCCGGCGGTCGAGCGAAGCGAATACCGCCGGAAGCCGATACAAACGCAAACACCGACCATGATGGTGATGGCAAATTACAATACGACCCTCATAACCCACTCTTGCTGATCACGATCGATTTTCGGACTCACCTGCTGGCTGGCCGTGATGGTACAATCACCGTGCCAAACGACATGACGTGAGCGATCAGTCGTTTCTCAGTGGATCCCTAAACTTTTGATCCGTGACGCGAGCGTCGTGGGTTTCATCCCAAGCCGCTCGGCGGCTCCACCGACTCCTGAGACTTTTCCGTTAGATTGCGCTAGCGCGCGGCGAATATTGGCGGCTTCCCACTGACGTAGTTCCGCGGCCGTCATGACACGCTCGTCGTCAAGTGACGCGACGATTCCCGCCTGCTCGGTGGTTGATTTTCGGTTCACCGCTTGCACCGGATCGAGCTGGAATCGCAATCGTCCAGCCTGGGATGTGATCATGGCACGCTCGAGAACATGCTGGAATTCACGAATGTTGCCAGGCCAATCATAACGCTGCAGATCATGGACATTCGCCTTGGTCAAGCGAGGAACGGGGCGGCCGAGCTTTCGTGCAAGCTGTGCGAGCAGATGCCCGGCTAACAAGGGAATGTCCTCTTTACGTTGACTCAGCGGCGGCAACTCGATCGGAAACACGCTCAGTCGATAGTACAGATCACTGCGGAACCGGCCTTCATCGCTTTCGTTTTTCAAATCTCG
>NZ_JBFHFD010000349.1:0-8935 GCF_041583735.1 Novipirellula sp. | reverse complement strand
GCCGCTGACCACGGTTTGGCTTTCGACGCCATCCGCGTCGTATGACGAACGCCTGTTGGACGTTGCTGGTTTGTCGCAATTGCGACTGCTTCCACGCTGGACGGTTGCCCAGACGTTGCGACTGCGTCAATCGCCAGCCTCTCTGCTTGCGCTGTGTATTCGATTACAGGTTTAGTGTTCACACCGCTCCGATCGACCGCTTGGTTCAGACAGATTGTTTGAATCAACGCATCGGTGTGTCACTTCTTTTTTTCTATCTGCAACCTTTCTCGAGCACGACTTGATCCGCAGCGACTGCGATTGTCCTCTAGTCCCATCGGGCATTCCGAGGATAAACGCGCAGCGCGCTGGTCACAGCAAGAACTACCATGAGTCGATCCCCGCATCCTAAATTCAAGCATTCCCAATCACGATCATCGCAACATTCGCTGCCACCGACCAAGACCTGGTTCGGCCGAATGTCGTTTGGGATTTTGCTCTGTTTTTTCCTGGCAACGCCGTTCTTGTTTTATGCCGCCGCACGCGCGGTTCAGAGCAACAACAACCAAGTGGGCGATTGGTTGCCGGCCGCCTTTCGTGAGACGGAAGAGCTGAATTGGTACCGCCAGCATTTTGCGAGTGACCAGTTCGTGGTGCTCACTTGGAATGGCTGCAAGATCGAAGGATCGATCCGCGAAGACGGCAGCGTACCGGCAGACCCTCGAATTGATCGACTCGCCAATTTGTTGATCTCGGATTCGCCGGTCGGCGGAAAACAAGGTGCGAGACCTTACGCCCATTACTTCAAATCCATCTACACGGGACCTCGCCTGCTCGAATATCTGTCCGATTCGGCGTCGGGAATTCCCTTTGACATCGCAAAACAGCGACTGGTCGGTTCCTTTCTAGGTCCAGACCGTCAACAGACGTGTTTGCTCATTACGTTGTCCGACGCAGCCCTGCCGAACCTGCGTCAGGTGTTAGCCCGACCGGTCGTCGGACCGCTCGGATTTCAGCATCCAGCCGGCGTCTTGTTCACCGCGTTAGAAAGCTGCGAGATCGACGCAGATCAAGCACGACTTGGCGGTCCTCCGGTCGACAACGTGGCGATTGACGAAGAGGGCGAGCGAACGCTGATCCGGCTTGCCGGACTTTCCGGTTTGCTTGGCCTAACGCTCTCGTGGTGGTCGCTACGCAGCGTTCGCTTGACATGCATTGTCTTTAGCTGCGGCATCCTAAGCGCAGCGGCGGGACTTGCGTCGTTGTGGATCGCGGGCACCAACGCCGACGCGATCGTGCTTTCGATGCCTGCGCTCGTTTACGTGCTCGGAATCTCGGGTGCGGTTCACTTGATCAATTACTACCGCGATTCAATCAGCGACGTGGGGCCGAACGCGGCGCCGGGCAAGGCGATCGCGATGGGCTGGAAACCGGCCGTGTTGTGTTCGCTGACAACCGCCTTTGGTCTGTTGTCTCTGTGTGCGAGCGAGCTGACTCCGATCCAAAAGTTTGGCTTTTACTCGGCAATCGGCGTGATGGAAATGTTGATCGTGCTGTTTCTGTTCTTACCCGCGGCGCTGTATATGTGGCCTGACAAGCTGCCCGTCGCCTCGATCCGAGCCAAAGGCAAGTCGAAATCTCGTGAAGCCACGGTGCCAGCCTCCGATGGCCGAATGCAACAGTTTTGGGACACGCTTTGCGATGTGATCCTACGTCACCATGCCTTGGTCACGATCACATTTCTCGTGTTGATCGTGGGGCTCGTCAGCGGGCTGCGTTACTACCGCACCTCGATTGACTTGATGAAACTGTTCGGTAGGGAAGCCAGAATTCTGAAGGACTATCGCTGGATCGAAGCAAACCTTGGTCCTTTAGTTCCCGTTGAGATTGTGTTGGGGTTTGATTCGGAATCGATTGCCCAAACGGGCGAATCGAAATCAAATGGACAAGATGGCAAAGCGGGATGGACGCTGATTGAACGCATGAACATCGTTGCGGCCACACAGCGAACCATTGAGCAAAAGTTTGGCCCTCACGGCAGCAACGTGATCGGCCCCACGATGTCGGCACTGACGTTTGTTCCACCGCTCCCGCGTCAAAACCGCAGTATGGGGTCGTTTGTTCAACGAAAATTGATGAACCGAAAGTTGGAGCAGGCCTACGATTCCCTTTCCAATAGCGGCTATATGACGTTTGACAAAGATTCGAACCGCGAGCTTTGGCGAATCAGTCTTCGCGTGGCGGCGTTTGAAGATGTTGACTACGGTCAGTTTACGCAGTCGCTCAAAGCGTTAGTGGATCCGGTGATCACCCAGTCCGCAGCCAAGTATGCAAAGGCGGATGGATCGATTCACGGGGTGAACCAGGTCTCGACCCGCTCTGATCGGCCTGCGATTACAACCGTGTACACGGGCGTTGTGCCGATTGTTTATAAAGCACAAACGGCGCTGCTTCGCAGTTTGATCAGTAGTACTGTTTGGTCGTTTCTGACGATCACTCCGCTATTGATGCTCGTTTCGCGAGGCTTCCTCGCGGGCATGGTCGCGATGCTTCCCAACGTGCTTCCGGTGCTGGTCGTCTTTGGCGGGATCAGTTGGCTTGGGCAGCCCGTGGAAATCGGATCGATGATGGCGGCGAGTATCGCGCTCGGGGTCGCAGTGGATGACACGATTCATTACTTGACCTGGTTCCGAGTCAGTTTGAATCGAGATGGCGATCGTCTGAACGCGATTCGCAGTGCCTATCATCACTGCGCGACCCCCACATTGCAGGCCACGTTGATCAACGGTCTCGGTTTGTCGGTGTTTATGGTCAGTACCTTTTCGCCGACCAAGCAGTTTGGTTATCTGATGCTTGTGATTCTTTTTGCCGGAGCGATTGCCGAACTGTTATTGCTACCGGCTCTATTGGCGGGACCCTTAGGGCGAGTCTTCAAGCCGTCTCAAAAAAACAAGGGCACGACGTTGCAAAAGTCGTATCCACATCCCGACTCCGCTAGGACGTCCAACGTCACCACGGTGGCAACGTAAATACAACGCATTGACCACACCTTTTGTTAAGTAGCGCGTTGTTAAGTAGCGAGTGCTCAAGCACTCGAATCATTTCTCATCCAAAAATTTCCTCATTACAAAAACATTGAACTACAAGGAAAACCATGTCCAATCCCACTTTGTCGACGATGCCTTGGTGGAGACAACTTGATCGCTATCAATGGTTTGTCTTCGTCGTCGCGTCGCTGGCTTGGTTGTTCGATTGTTTGGATCAACAACTATTCTTGATTGCTCGCAACGATGCGATCACGTCGCTGATGCCGCCGGGCACTGGCCAGACTGACATTAAACTTTACGGTGGTTATGCCACATCGATATTTGTGATTGGATGGGCGACGGGCGGTTTGATCTTTGGATCCCTTGGCGATCGGATTGGTCGAGCTCGGACGTTGACGATTAGCGTGCTGATGTATTCGGTATGCACCGGATTGTCGGCGTTATCAACCGGCTGGATCGATTTTGCGATGTTCCGCTTTCTCACCGGTTTGGGCGTCGGTGGGGTATTTGGTTTGGCCGTCGCCTTGGTTGCCGATACCGTTCCCCCCTCGGCACGGACGGCAGCACTTGGCACGCTGCAAGCCCTGTCGGCCGTTGGCAACGTGACTGCTGCCATCATCGGCATCGTGATTGGCAAAATGGTCGTTGCCGGAAACATTTCGCCCGAAAACAGCTGGAAGGTGATTTTCTTGGTCGGTTCGATTCCCGCACTCCTGTGCGTGTTCATTCAAATGCGATTGAAAGAACCTGAGAAATGGGTTGCAGCGCGACAGGCGGGCAAGGCAACTGGGGTGCGATTCGGATCCTATGCATCGATGTTAAGCGATCCGCGATGGCGAAAGCACTCACTATTCGGAATGATGTTGTGCGTCGCCGGTGTGATCGGCCTATGGGGCATTGGTTTCTTTAGTCCCGAATTGGTCGGCGATGTCATCGGAAATTCGCTTCGCCAAGCAGGAACGTCCGAAAGCGAAATCGCTGGAGCCCGAAGCTATTGGATCTCGGTCAATATGATTGTTCAGAACCTCGGATCCTTCTCTGGGATGCTGTTCTTTACTTGGTTGACGCAAAAAATTGGACGCAGGCCTGCCTTCGTGATCGGATACTTAGCTGCAATGCTAACGACGATCGCCTACTTCCAAACCTTCAGCGGCGTCGACGACATTTGGAAAAGCGGACTAATGGGGTTTTGCCAATTGGGTCTGTTTGCGCTTTTTGCGATCTATTTGCCTGAACTGTTTCCCACTCGGTTACGCAGCACGGGAACCAGTTTCTGCTACAACGTGGGACGCTTTTTGGCCGCCAGCGGTCCTGTCACGCTGGGGTATCTACAATGGTTTTTGGTGCCGAAGGATGCGGTGGCCGATCAGCGGATCGATGCCCTGCGAGACGCGGCCAGCTATATGAGCGTGATCTTTCTGTTGGGGATCGTCGCGGTTGCCTTCCTGCCCGAGACCAAGGATCAGCCGCTGCCCGAAGACGTGTAAGGCAAACCTTGCAACCCAGCAACTACAAGGCAACATCTCCGTTCCGTTTGCTGCTACACCGCCACTGTGGTCGCGTTGAAGATTAAGTACGTGGTATAGGCGATGTATAGAAAAAGGAAGACGCCGCCTTCCCAGCGAGAAATCACTCGCCCGGTGAAGAAAATCGGCAGACAGGCACACGCAACGGCAATCATGACCGGAATGTCTAACGCAAGAGCCGAGTCGCTAACGGTTATCCCCGTCGGCCCGATGACGCTGGACAAACCCAGAACGCACAGAATGTTGAAGATGTTACTTCCCACCACATTCCCAACCGCGATATCGCGTTCACCGCGAATTGCGGCGGTGATCGATGTCACTACTTCGGGCAAGGACGTTCCCGCCGCGACAATGGTCAGCCCAATGACAAGTTCACTCACGCCTAAACTGGCGGCAACTTTGACCGCACCACTGATCAAGAAGGTGGAGCCAAGCCCAAGCAATATCAAACCGCCGCCGATCCATCCAAAATTGACCCACAAAGTACTGGCTGACTTCACTTCAGCTTCATTTTCGGTTGGCCATTCCTGTTGAAATTCTTCGACAACCGCACGACTCTCTTGGCGGCTTTGGCGAATACACCAGTAGGTGTAAGCGATAATCCCAGCGAACAGTACGATGCCTTCCCAACGGACAATCGCCCCGTCCCATCCAAACACGATCAGCAACAGCGATGCCGCGATCATCACCGGCACGTCCCAGCGGATCAGTTGACTGGAAACGACCAGCGGTACGATCAGTGCCGACACGCCCAGAATGAAGAGCACATTGAAAATGTTGCTTCCGACAACGTTCCCGAGCGCAATATCCGCATTCCCAGCCAAGGCGGCTTGGACCGACACGGCGAGCTCGGGGGCACTGGTGCCAAAGGCAACGACAGTCAACCCAATGACAAGCGGCGAAATTCGCATGTAGCGGGCTAGTCGCGAAGCACCTCGGACCAGCGATTCACCGCCGCCGACCAACAACAGCAAACCTCCACCGATCTTTAGCCACGCCATCACCATATCGCTCATTTGACGGATCCTAAAAAAAAGAAATCTCAACAAAAACTTATGCCAAACGCTTTGCTAATGCAAAATCAGACGTTGCAGCAGGATGACGAACACTCCAGCGATGTAACCTGCGACGGCCAAAGGGGCCACCTTCTTCAGATACCAAACAAAGTCAATGTGCTCGAGCCCCATCGCCGCGACGCCTGCGGCCGACCCGATGATCAAACAACTTCCGCCAGTGCCGGCGCAGTAGGCTAGCAGCATCCAGAAATCGTCGTTGATCGGCATGGAGTACATTTCGATGCCGGCGGCGACCAGCGGAACATTGTCAACAACTGCCGACACCAATCCGATCGCGACCGCGACGACTTCTCGGTTGGGGAGCGTCTCATCCAGCCAACGAGCGGCATCTTCCAAAATCCCCATCGCACCAAGCGATCCAACGGCCAACAAGATGCCCAGGAAAAACAGGATACTGGACATGTCCACGCGGCGGAGCGCTGCCAACACTCCGGTGCTTGATCGCGTCGTTTCATCCATCGTGTGACTGACAAGCTCCGATACGATCCACAGCACCGCAAGACTGAGCATCATGCCCATGTAGGGTGGCAGGTGTGTGGTCGCTTTAAACACGGGAACGCTGATCAATCCGATCAAGCCGAGAATGAGAAACAACCATTGATGCCAGGGACGGATGTCGATTTCGATCGCCTTGTCTTCGCTCGGTCGCTCGCCCAAATGACCTCGCATCAAAAACGTCAATCCAATCAGCGGAACCAACAAGCAAACGAGACTGCCCAAAAATAATTCCGACATCACTTCGACCGTGCCGATTTTATGTTTAATCCACAACATCGTGGTCGTCACATCGCCGATGACGGTCCACGCGCCACCGGCATTCGCGGCAATCACCACCAACCCGACATAACGTAAACGGTCCTCGCGATCTTGGATCAGTTTGCGAAGCAGCGAGACCATCACAATCGTGGTCGTCAAGTTGTCCAATACCGACGACATAAAGAAGGTGAGCAAGCCGACGACCCACAACAATGAGCTCTTTTTGCGTCCTTGGATTCGATTCGTGATGATCGCAAACCCTTCGTGAGCGTCGACCAATTCAACAATGGTCATCGCCCCCATCAAAAAGAACAAAATGTTGGCGATCTCGCCAGTCAAATGCAAGTGCTGGGATTCGATCGCAAACGTCTGGTGGATGTTCTCGATTCTTTCGGATGCGGCTTCGGCAAGAAACCAACTTGGAATCGCTCCGCTGGGCAGCAACTGATCTAGATTGACGACGTAGATGGCCCAGCAGACGACGCCGATCAACAGCGCCGAAGCCGCCTTGTTGATTTTCATCGTGTGTTCTAACGCGATCGCCAAATATCCGAGAAAGAAAATAGCGAGAATCAGGTAGGTCATTTGAAAGAGGTTTCCAAGAATGCAATTGCCTTGTGACGAAGCGGATTTACATCATCATCGATTGGCACCATGGCAAACGGATTATCGGAGGTGCCATTACGGAGACATTGATCGGTATGCCCGACGAAGATCGCCGAATCGATTGATATCCGGCGGTGGACTGTCGCGAGAAACGGTAGCTTTAGAGCCGCAGTGACGTGCCGAGACCTAATAAAGTATTCGACTTCCGTAAAAGACGCCTAACAGCAACGACGTGGCGAGTTTCGTTTCGAAGCCGACTTGCGAAAGCACGGGCACTGGCGCTCCAAGACTTGTCCAACTTTGTATTGGCCGACTCTGGTTCGGATTGCAAGGCCTGGGACAAAGACACCACTGGGGCGAAGTCAGGAACCGTAGCGAAGACGCAACTAGCGGACGCCACGTCGCGATGGCGATTCACATCGACGCGGCACTGAAGAAGGAAGGCCGCCGAGCTTACAAGGGTACAAAATAAAAGAGTGGCCGCGATAGCAGCAGACGCGTAGCGGCGGTGGAACGACATGAACCTAAGACAACTCCAGGAAGCCTTGCACATCACAAGCTGCAATTATCGCATCCGCCTAATTATCGACAAGGGATGTTTCCGAGAAAGTCCGATGGGATCGTCGTACGACAGGAGCGTGGGATCACGGATCGCAGATCACGTCGTTACCAAAAGACATTCCCGAATGGACATCACTTGACAATTTTCCTTCCGCGGCAATACTTCGAAATATCTCCCCTTCGACAATCGTGGACGTCTAAATAAATGAAATCGCGCCGACCCCGTGTTGGCTTCTTTTCCCGAGAGCTTTCGCTCTTTTGCGGTTTCGTTTTCTTCTGCCTCAGTTGTGGCACTCCGGCCATCAATGCCGGCAACCACGGAGACACGTCGAAGCATGAAACCGCGGTGTCGTCGCCGGACAGAGTGATGTCGCCGTTGGCGAGTGTGCGTGACTTCAAATCGCAGGCGATAGATCGGGGCGATATCAAGCCTGGTAAAACGATCGCGTCGTTGCCGGCGACGGTCGTTTGGCACGAACCGGTTTTCTTCACCGAAGAATTCGTCGCGGAACGGCGATCCGCAGCTCCACCGACACTGGTGGTACTTGGGGTTCGATTGCAGATTTAGGACAAACCCGCTGCGTTTGATCCTTTGCTGTTTATCTGCTTTCCTTTCTAACGTTCCCAGGCTTCGATTGCCTTTGGGGACCAACACCAGGTGCTACAATGTCAAAAAATGTAAATCGCTCTTCCATGCAAACCGTTGTTAAAGCTGTTTCCCAGCGGCAGTCGACGACGCAAGAAAACCTTCCTAGCGATCTTTTACCAGCCCCGATCCTGCGATTGATCGAACTTGGAAAGTACGCCGAAGCAAGTGATCGGCTACAAAAGCTGCCTCGATCGCCGTTGATCATGGAAACGCTTGGTGTCTGCTTGATGCGGAGCAATCAAAATGCGCTCGCCGTCAATCTGTTTCGCAGACTTTCGCTGAATCCGGGCACCACGGTGATTCGAATGGATGCCAGCGACGGACTTCGAGTGAATTTTGCGACCGCGATCCTGCTGCATGGCTCGCCCAGTGGAGCACTCGATATTCTGCAAGACTTGCAGGATCGCGATTGTTTGCCCGCGGTACGCATGAAAGCAGCGATTCAGCAGTGGGCCAAGGGGCTCTCGTTTTGGCGTCGTTTGGATTGGAAGTGGAATCGGATTGAACCGGCGAACACGCAAGTTCCAATTGACTTCGAACTAGGCGAGTTTCCGTTCACGATTCCGCACGCAAAAGTCGCATCCGAATTGCCAAGTGATGGCAAGCCCCCTAAGCGAACCGCCCCCAAGCTCGCTGCCTAGCTTGACATGATCCCGTAGTGGACGAGGCAACGAGTCCCGAGCAGCACAATCCGTAGTGGACGAGGCAACGAGTCCCCTTACAGCCCACCCGGTC
>NZ_JBFHFD010000348.1:0-8943 GCF_041583735.1 Novipirellula sp. | reverse complement strand
TTGGTCGTGTTCACCACTTCGGTGTCAGTATCCGCCGTCAGAGTCACGGTCCGCCAGCCATCGACGCGTGAGATCTTAGACCATCCATAGGTCACTTCCAAATCAGCAACCGATTGCAATGGAACCTGAATCCCACCAGCCAGAATAAATTGGAAGTCCAAAAACGATCCCAGCGTGTCCCGGCTTTCGGGGGCCAATTGGACATTGATTTCATATTGGTCCACTCCCGCTTGGATGTCACTGATCTTTGCCCCCTGGAACGCTGTGCTCAGCTGACTCGCCATCGCTTGCACATTCAAACCAAGTGCCACCGCATCGGGTCTTAGACGCAAGCGAATCTCTTGCTTGCCGGGTCGAAGGTCGGTGTTGAAGTTGTAAACCCCGGAGTACCGAGCCATCCATTGCTGAGTCTCGAGAGCGGCGGATTGAGCGATGTGCAAGTCGTCGCTTTTAAACAGCACCTCGACCGCCCGTCCCGCCGGCCCACGGGTCGCTTCGGCGATCGTGACTGAAATCGCATTGGGAACCCGCCCGACTTCCTCCCGCAACGCTCGAATGAATTCTGCGGTGGAGGTGTTTCGTTCATCGGGCTGGAGCATCCGAATCGTCACCGTCGCAACGTGCGGCCCCGATTCACCCGCGTCACTGTTCTCATTGAACTTGGACATTACCGTACGCACCAGATCGTCGCCGGTCGGCTGATCTGGGAACCGATCGTTCGCTCGCGCCACCGCGTCGTTGATATCGCGGACGATTGCTTCGGTTTTGCTCAGCGGCGTTCCCTGCGGCATCAACACACGCGCTTCGACCATGTCGCCTTCCAAATCCGGAAAGGGTATGAAGTTCACGACCCCTCCGGCGACCATCGCCAACGCCATGATGAACGTCGCAATCGACAACCCGATCGACAGGAACCGCCAATGGATCGCCAAATCAATCAACTTGCCGAACACATTCTCACGAACCCAATCGACCGCAGCGTCAATCTTCGCTCTTAGCCCTCGGGGAGCATTCGCATCGGTGGGCTTTATCGAATGGCCGAGGTGAGCGGGAAGAATCAGAAACGCTTCGACCAAACTGATTGCCAGCGTCGTCAACAACACCATCGGGATCACACGAAGCACTTTTCCGATATGGCCTTCAAGTACTGCCAATGGCAACAGCACGCAGCATGTCGTTAGAAACGACGAGACCACACCACCGGCGACTTCCTTGACGCCATCGACCGCCGCCCGCATGGGATGTTTCCCCAGCGAAACATGTCTGGCAATATTCTCAGCGATCACAATCCCATCGTCCATCAATATCCCAGTCGCCATCAAGATCGCCACCGAGGACATCATGTTCAGGGTTTGTCCGATCAGCGGCAGCACAAAGAAGGCTCCCATGAACGAGACCGGCAGACTCATCACCACCCAAAATGAAAGTCGCACGTTGAAGAAAACCCACATCACCAGGAACACCAGCACGATGCCTTGCCAAGCGTTCTTGGCCAACAACGTCAACCGCTGAACGATCAGGTCCGATTCATCATTCGTGATGGTGATCTGCAATTGCGGTTGCCGCTGCTGTTCCTTGACCACGAACTCACGCACCACCTCGGCGATTTTGGTGGTGTCTTGCGACGTCGTCTTGTTGACTTGGATGATGCCTGCCCGTTGGCCTGCGATCCAAGCCTCTTGTTCGGCGTCCGCGAACCCGTCGACGACGCGTCCGATATCGCGGATCCGGACTTCCGACCGGCCGGTCACTCCATGGACAACAATCTCTTCAATGTCTTGCGGCGTCTGTTGTTGCTCGACCAACCGCAACAAAATGTCCTCGTGTTCGGATTCGATCGTTCCGACCGGCAAATCCAAATTCTGGCTGCGAACGGAAGCGGCCACCATCTCGGCCGACAAACCCAGCCGACGCAGTGCTTCGACATCCAATTCAATGCGAAGCTGTCGATCCGAGAACCCTTGAATCTCGACCAGCGACACTCCGGGCAATCGCTTGAGTTGTGTCTTAAAACCTTCGCAGTAATCCTTCAGCGAGTCTGGATCGACGGGGCCGCTGATCGCAATCGTCATCACCGAATCCGTGCGGTTCAGTTCGGTAATGAACAGATCCTCGGCTCCATCGGGAAGATCCGAGATCGCTTCCACTTCCGTTTCGATGTCATTGAGGGCCTCCGACAAATCGGCTTGCTCCTCGATCTCGACCACGATCGAGGCATAGCCCTCTTGGGCGCTACTGGTCACCTTTTTAATGTTCTGGATCCCGTCCAGCGCGTCTTCGATCGGCAAGCAAATTCCTTGCTCGACATCCTCGGCCGACGCACCGCGATAGGTCATCACGATTTGGACTTCCGAACTGTCAAAGTTAGGAAAGGTTTCCTTCTGCAGTCGCGGGATGGCGTACAGCCCCAACCCGATGAAGGACAACATCAGCACGTTGGCCAATGTGCGGTGATTGACAAATTTCTCTAGCACAAAAGTGTTTCCGAATCAGCGAAGTATTGTCTCAAGGATGGTGTGGCAGCTTGGTAGTGGACGAGGCAACGAGTCCCGTATTTTGGCTCTTACCGAGGGCACGAGTCCCACGATGACGGACTCGTCGCCTCGTCCACTACGGTTTGCGGTACTTAGCAGCGAAACGCGATCACAGATCCGTATCACTCGCTGCGACCGAAGCGATCAGGTCCTCGGCGGCCTCTTTCGCCTCGATCGGTTCGACCAACATTCCAATGATCGCTGGCGACGGATTTGCGATCACGAGGCGTTCGCCACCGTTCAGCCCCGAGGCAACGACCGCGTAGTCGTCTTGCGTGAACATCAGCTCAACGTCCTGGGTGGTCAACCGGTTTTGATCGTCAAGCAGGTACACCGATCCATTGCGAATTGCTCGACGCGGGATCACGACTTGGTCGGATAGCGTCGTGCCAAATACATCCACGTCGCAAAACACACCTTCCAACAAGGGCGGCTGAGGATGCTCTTGTTGGGGTGGCGGAACGTTTTCGACACCCACCACGAACCCCACCATCTTGGTCTGAGCATCCACGACTTCACGGACACGCAAGAAGCGGCCCTTGTAGGATTCGGTCAACTCGCTTCCTGCGACGTTGACCACCGCGTCAAACGCGAACGCTTCCCGGAATGCGGCCTGTGTAAATTGCTCATCGATCTTGGTTCGGTCAACTTCAGCGACAAGCAACCGGTGAATGTCATACAGCGACAGCTGAGCTTCGACTTCCATCTCGGCTCCGCTGTAACCCTCGAACAGATTCTCGCCCACACTGACGTATTGCCCGACTTCCAATTGCACCTCGCCCACACGCATCCGAAAGGGCGCGGTGATTGTGGTTCGTTCAATGTCCCGCACCGCCTGTGTTTTCTGGACTTCGGATTGACGCCGAGCCGCCTGCAAGGCTTTGACTTGAGGGCCGATCAACGCGATGCTGTTTTCCAGATCCTGCACGGCTTTTTGTTGAACCAGCAATTCGCGACGTTTCGAATCGATCGCAGAACCCGATCCCGCTTGCCGAGACAAAAGCGTCTGTTCACGATCAAATTCCCGCTGCACGACACCGAGGGCTTCATTTTCAAGTGCGAGACTCTTCTTGGCGTTCTCGACCGATTGTTCCAACTGTTCGATTTCGGCGTCTTGCTGGTCGATCGTGGCATTCAACTGATCGACCAAGGAGCGATAATCGGAATCGTCAATCTCAAGCAGCACCTCGCCTTCTTGGATCATGGATCCAGGACGAAGCTCGGGATGAATTTGATCGATGCGTCCTTCGACCTGCGTGACCGCTCGCCAAGATCTCGCGTACTTGGCGGTTCCATACCCGCTGACTTTTGGACGAACGTCCATTCGCTGAACCACCACCGTTTCGAGCATCCGAGAGGTTTCAGCCTCGGTTTGCGCCGTCAACGGTGGGGAATGTTTGACCAACCAAGCATAGGCTACGACGGCCAAAACGATTGGCGGGATCACCATCAACCGCTTGCCCCACGTTCCCCATAGCACTGCGGACTTCATACTGCATTCTTTCTCGTTGCATCTTCTCAGGACCCCAAGCTCGCGGGTACTCGGATTAGCCACCAGGCGAGCTTCTACCTCTAATGATGCGAAATCAGAAGACGACGAGGGCCAAAGAAAATGGAGGTCTCCCGAGGTTTAAGTCGAATCAGGCAGCCAACATGCTCAACACAGCACATCTGGCGAGGGGGTGCGGTATCATGGTCGGGATCCTTCCAAAAATTCAAAGAGATTTTGTCATGCGTTTGCTGTTTTGTGCGATGGTTTTCGTGGCCGGTTTGTCGGCAGTCCCAAGCTCGTTATGCGGCCAAGATTGGACTCGATTTCGAGGCCCTAATGGACAGGGCGTTACGTCGGAAAGTGATTTACCGCTGAACTGGTCCGGCGACAGCAACATCGCTTGGAAGACGCCGATCCCGGGACAAGGCTGGTCGTCGCCGATCGTGTCGGGTGACCACGTCTTTGTGACAACTGCGACCGATGGTGGCGCGTCATGCCGAGTGATCGGGATCGATCGCAAGAGTGGCGAAGTGCTTTGGAACACCGAAGTCCATCGCCAGGTGCCTGGCCCCAAGCGAGCGCAGAACTCCTATGCCACGCCGACCCCGGTATCCGATGGCAAACGGGTCTACGCCGCCTTCTACGATGGCACGGTGGTTGCGGTCGACTTCGACGGCAAACGAGTGTGGAAGAACGAAGAGGTCGATTTCCATAGCCTGCATGGCCTTGGCGCATCGCCGATGCTTGCCGGCGAACTGCTGATCATGCCGTTCGATGGCAGCAGTCCCCAGGAGCAGCGAGTCGGTTGGAAGGAGCCGTGGGACCAGGCCGTCCTGCTGGCGATCGATACGGAGACTGGCAAAACGAGATGGCGCGGCAAGCGGGGACTGTCCCGAGTCGGACATGTGACGCCGATCGCAATCGACAATGGGCAAACGGTAATCAGTGCTGGTGGCGACCGCGTGCAGGCACACGACGTCAAAACAGGCGAGCGAATTTGGTCGGTCTACAGCCAGGGCGAGGGCGTGACACCCTCACCCGTACTCGGCGAAGGCTTGATCTTTACCTCGTCTGGTTTCGAAGAGCCGACGATCCGAGCGATTCGCCCAGGCGGACGCGGGGATGTGACCGAATCGCATATTGCCTGGGAACAAACACGCGGCGTTCCGGCGTTGCCATCGCCGCTGTACGTCAAGCCGTATCTCTACACGATTTCTCGCGACAACATCCTGTACTGTCTTCAGGCGGCAACGGGTGACATTGTCTGGCAAGAACGACTCGGCGGCAACTATTCCGCATCGCCACTGCTAGCGGACGGCCGAATCTATATCACCTCCGAAGAAGGCGTCACCACGGTGATTGAGCCCGGGGCGGAATACAAGAAGGTTGCCACGAATAAGCTGGAGGGGAAAACGATGGCATCGATCGCGGTCTCGCAAGGCAATTTCTTCTTGCGCAGCGGAGACTCGCTGTACTGCATCGGCAACCCACCACGCTGATGGACCCGCGGTGCTTACGCCGAAGTCCGCGTCGATTTTTTCTTTCTCGCGATTAGTACGTGCAATCGCAGCGAACGTGAGTCCGTTGATCGGGAAAACCAAGCATAGCTGCGGTCACCTCTCCGCAGTCGAAGGAGACTGCTGATTTAACTGGCACGCGAATAGGCCGGAGGCCGAAACATGACCTGCCGTTGGCGTGAGCCAACGGTTTAGAGTTGTCGCAAGTGAATAGTCACGAAGTGACGACAGGCTGTAGCCATGGACGTGAGTCCATGGAAGAGGACGCATCCCAGTGCACAGTCTCGCGAAGCGATGGCAGGTGTTGCGGCCAGAGTGCAACGCACCTGAGCTGCAGCGAAAAGGTTAAAAGATGTTAGATTAAAAAATGGAGACCACGGCAGCAATCGTGTTCTATGTCGAATCGCGATGGCAGTCTCATTTTTCTGTCGCACCAATTTTTCTGTCGACCTTTCGTCCGCGCACACCCTGTCGTTCCATCGATTCTGAGTCTGGCCTGTTCCAGCGTGCAAGCTCGCTCGCACCGCATGAGAGGACAGAAAGATTGGTGCGACAGAAAGATTTTAAAGAAAACGCTCTGTCCCATCGATCTCGGTACCACCCAAGCAACTCGATCCATTCTGTCCTTCCAGTCGCAACGCGACGACAGGCTGTAGCCATGGACGTGAGTCCATGGTTCGGGGGCAAACACGACGACAAAGCCCCGAAGGGGCGGCAGGAATCGCAGGGGTGGAATCTCCTGTCGTCCCTTCAGGACTTACGGCGTATGACGCGAGTTCCATGGGCTGACGCCCATGGCGACAACATGCCGCCACTTCGTGGCTGTTCGTGAGTCCCGCAGCGACGGCAGGTGTCGCGGCCACCGTGGAACGCACGATCAATGCAGCGAAAGGTTAAAAGAAGAGAGATCAAAAAAATGGAGACGACGCCGGCAATTGTGTTCTGTCACGAATCGCAATGGCAGTCTCATGTTTCTGTCGCACCAATTTTTCTGTCGACCTTTCGTCTGCGCACACCATATCGTTCCATCGATTCTGAGTCTGTCCTGTTCCAGCGTGGAAGCTCGCTCACACCGCATGAGAGGACAGAAAGATTGGTGCGACAGAATGATTTTAAAGAAGACGCTCTGTCCCATCGATCTCGGTACTACCCAAGCAACTCGATCCATTCTGTCCTTCCAGTCGCAACGCGACGACAGGAAAGTGCTTCTCTACACCACCGGCGGCGAAACTGAGTACGATTAAAAGTCGTCATTCCTTAAACGCACGCAGAATCGATCAAGTCATCATGAGCTATCGAACGAGTTTTCTTATCGCTGTTGTTGTTTTAGCTGCGATCTCGGCGAGGTCCAACGCGTCCGAACGACCAGCGGAAAGAACTGAGAAACCCAATGTTATTTTGATCGTCACTGACGACCAGGGCTACGGCGACATGTCTTGTCATGGAAACCCATGGCTCAAAACACCCAACCTGGATCGGCTTTGTGTCGAAGGCGTAAGCCTGGAGAACTATCACGTCGATCCAGTTTGCACGCCGACACGCGCTGCGTTGATGACCGGACGGTATTCGACGCGTGTGGGAGCGTGGGATGTCACCCAGGGCAGACAACTACTCGCGTCCGACGAACGAACCATGGCGGATGTCTTCTCCGATTCCGGTTATCGAACCGGCATGTTTGGCAAATGGCACCTGGGTGACACGTGGCCATACGCGCCTCGTTTTCGCGGATTTCAGGACGTCGTTCGGCATCTCGCTGGCGGCATCGACGAAATCGGCAACCCGATCGGTAACGACTATTTTGATGACACCTATTATCGCAACGGCGTCCGCGAAAAGATTGACGGGTATTGCACGGATGTGTTTTTCGCGGAGTGCGAGCGGTTTGTCACGCAACCGTCGGACATACCATTTTTTGTCTATCTGCCACTTATCGCGATGCACGGACCGCATACGGTCGCCGAAAACTATTCGGCTCCGTTTCGAGCCCAAGGTCATTCAGAGAAACGGTCAAAGTTCTTTGGCCAGATCATCAACTTTGACGAAAACCTGGGCCGCTTGTTCGATGCATTACAGAAGAACAAGCTTGCCGAGAACACGATTGTCATTTTTATGGGAGACAATGGTACCTCCGAGGGCGCAGACGGTCGTAATCCTGATGACGGATTCAATGCGGGCCTGCGAGGAAAGAAGGGTTCCGTCTACGAAGGTGGACATCGCGTCGCGTGCTTTGTCCGCTGGCCAGCCCGGTTGGACGCGGGGAAACAGATCAAACGATTGACATCTTGTCGAGACTGGCTGCCAACGCTGATCGATTGGTGTGAATTGGATGTGGCCGATGGCAAGCGTTTCGATGGTCAGAGCATCAAACCACTGCTGGTCGGGGAAAGCGACGAATGGGAACCCCGAACGCTTTTTGTCCAGCGACAGGCGGACCAACCCAAGCTTCTACTCGACCGCAAAGGCGACAACCAACGCCGCTTTCCACACTACGGCGTGCTCACAGAAGCGTGGCGGTTGGTCGACGGCGAACTCTACAACATCAGCGAGGATCCTGGTCAGACGAAAGACCTCGCGAAGCAGCATCCTGAGGTCGTCCAGGAGCTGAAGTCCAGCTACCGCCAACATTTCGCAGACGTCTTTCGCCATGACGCACCGTATGTGCGATTTCAGCTCGGTGATAGCCGCGAGAATCCGACGTTGTTGACGGTGCGTGATTGGCATCCGACCGAAGGCGATGTGATTTGGAGGCAAGAACAACTAGCCGACGACACTCGGGCGATCAACGGATTTTGGACGGTGGAGGTGACCCAGCCTGGTCGTTACGCAATTCGACTAGCCCGATTTCCCGACGATTCGCCTGCGTCGATGGAGGCAACCAAAGCGGTGTTGCGTCTAGGTGACCAGAAGCTTGAGAAACAAATCAGCAAACGCGACATGTCGGTCACGTTTGAATTGGAACTTTCAGCAGGCCCGGCGATTTTACAAAGCTGGCTCAGTGACGATGAAGGCGTTGTCCGCGGAGCCTATTTTGTGAGCGTGAAACGGATTTGATTCATCATCGACACGCAAGTCGTATCGGCTGCGACTCCGTTGCGGTTGGGAGAAAACGCATGTTTTCGGGTTTACACTTTGGCGGTTCGCGACATTCCCCGTCAAACAGGCCAAACCTGGACCGCTAAAACTTTGGTATTGACGTGATTTTTGGTTGCGCTGGCTTGCCGGACCTAACAAGCAGCGGTGGGGCGTGAAGTGATATCGCACCGGAGCAAAGTCGCTCGAAGACGTCACGCGTCTTTACGAAGAGATGCTTCGCGGCATGATGTCAACGCCGTATTACATCGGCTGGCATCACTGCGGCTACATCGAGCAGTGGGATGCATCCGAACGAGGCGACGCGCCC
>NZ_JBFHFD010000347.1:0-8953 GCF_041583735.1 Novipirellula sp. | reverse complement strand
GTTTTGAGCCACGAAATGTAGCAACCTGCCGCCAATCGATCAAGGCAGGCCTACCGCAGGATTCACGCTAGTTTTAGGATTTAGATCTCTTTTTATGCGGACAATTGCGGCTGGCACGCTTATTCTTCGCAAAATCAAACTTGCAGCCCCTCTTTGGATGGGTTTTTTGGCGGACGCTATTTTGCCTATTTTGACGATCGAATCGACTTGTGACGAGACCGCTGCGGCCGTGATCAGCGACGAGGGGGCAGTGATGGGCCAATGCATTGCGACTCAGGAGTCGCTTCACGAGCAGTTTCGCGGGGTCGTCCCCGAGGTTGCTGCCCGTGCTCATTTGGAGCGAATTTTGCCGGTGATCGACACCGCGATTCGGCAAGCCAACGTTTCGCCCGACGATTTGACCGCGATCGCGGTTGCCGATCGCCCTGGGCTCGCCGGTTCGCTGTTGGTCGGGGTCGTCGCAGCGAAGACCTTGGCGATCGCTTGGCAGAAACCACTCGTCTCGCTGAATCACCTGCACGCTCACTTGTACGCGTGCCAGTTGTCGAGTGAATCGTCGGTCTATCCGTGCGTCGGTTTGATCGTCAGCGGGGGGCACACCAGTTTGTATTACTGCACCAGCCCGCTGGATCTCGAATACCTGGGCGGTACGATCGATGACGCGGCGGGCGAAGCGTTTGACAAAGTCGGCGCGATGTTGAGTTTAGGGTTCCCCGGGGGACCCGAGGTTTCAAAGTTGGCGGCCAAGGGCAAGCGAGATGCCTATGCTTTTCCACGCTCGATGATCCATGAAAAGCATTTCGACTTTAGTTTTAGTGGGCTGAAGACGGCGGTGCGGTATGCGATCACCGGTCCTGGGCAGCAGGATTTTGCAAAACTGGAAATCGACGATCAGGTCAAAGCGGATGTTTGTGCGTCGTTTGAAACTGCAGTTGTCGACGTGTTGGTCCGCAAGAGTCGCCGGGCACTGAAACAGTACAAGTGTAAGCAGTTGATTATTGGCGGCGGAGTCGCGGCGAATGGCTATCTGCGTCAACAATTTGCCGCCGCTGCCACGCAGGATCACTTCGCATTAACGATCGCCCCGCCCGATTTGTGTACCGACAATGCCGTGATGGGGGCGATTGCACTGGAAAAAATTCGACGTGGTGATTTTGCCTCCTTCGATATCGATATCACTCCTGGATTGCAGCGTGGCTTCTAATTTATTACTGATTCCAACCGCAATCGAACGCGACAAAATCATGTCTCGATTGGATGTGCCTGCGATCGATGATAGTTGGGTGACCCAATTGTGTGGGTTTGGCCAGATCGCTGCGGCAGCACGCACTTCACAATTGATTGCGAAGTACCACCCCGAACGAATCGTGTTGGTGGGAATCGCCGGAGCATTCTCCGGTCGCGGGGATGTCGGCTCGGCGTATCGGTTTAGGAAGGTCACGTGTGACGGAATCGGAGTCGGTGCCGGTGAAACGTTTCGCTCGGCGTCGGATATCGGTTGGGCTCACTTTGCCGACATCGGGGATGAAATTGCACTGGGCGGATGGAGCGACACGTCCAGTGTGGTCGAGGGCAGTGTGGTCGAGGGGCGGTTGCTGAGTGTGTGTGCGGCGTCGCAATCGGTGAGTGAAGCGGGTGCTCGGGCCGATCGGTTTCCCGATGCGGTCGCCGAAGACATGGAAGCCTTTGGTGTGGCGATGGCATGCCAGATGCACAATGTGCCGTTAGAGGTGGTTCGTGGGATATCGAACGAGGTGGGCGACCGCGATCATTCGCGATGGCAAATCGACAAGGCTCTGCAAGCCGCCGCAGAACTGGTGATTCGGCTATTCGATCGTCGTTGATCGCCCCGCGATCAAAACGAGACCGCAAAACGAAAGTAAAAATGAGAACGCAAGATCGCGGAGCGATCCGCGACACGACTTCGCAAGCTCGTTATGCTGTAGGATCCGACAAGTATCGCTCGCGAAAAACGCTATCCAGAGAGACTCTCACGTGAATCGACCGATTGAACTTGGCATTTCAACATGCCCCAATGACACGTTTGCGTTTCACGCCCTGATGAACCGGTTGGTCGATTGGCGTGGTCTCGATTTTCATGTGCGTCTGCTGGACATCCAACAGCTGAATGATGGGCTGTTTCGCAACGAATTCGACGTCGCCAAAACCAGCTTTCATGCGGCACTGCTGCTTAGCGAAGAAACGGTGGTGTTGCCCAGCGGATCGGCGATGGGGTTTGGTGTCGGTCCACTGCTGCTATCGGCATCGCCTGATGATGCAGGGGCTCCCGAGGACGAAGACAAAACGACGCTGTGCCCAGGGGAACATACGACGGCGACGCTGCTGCTGAAAATCTTTCATCCCAAGGCGACAAACATCAAGCAGGTCGTCTTTTCCGAGATCATGCCGATGTTGCAGCGGGGCGAGGCCGACTTTGGCGTCTGTATTCACGAGGGCCGCTTCACCTGGCAAGACCAAGGGCTCGGCCGCGTCGAAGATTTGGGCGAGCGGTGGGAAACTGAATCGACCACGCCGCTGCCGTTGGGCGGCATCGTGGCTCGCCGTGTCTTGCCGGCTGAGGTGACTGCGAAAGTCCAGCAAGTTATCCACGATTCGATCGCCTTTGCGATGGCCGACCGCAACGCCCCGCTTCCGACGATGCGAAAATATGCTCAAGAGTTCAGTGACGAAGTGCTGATGAAGCATGTCGATTTGTACGTCAACGATTGGACGCTCGACTTAGGGGACGTGGGGCGTCACGCGATCACGATTCTGTCGCGACGAGCACGCGAAGCCGGCATCGGGACCGAAAAAGCGATCGAAGTGTTTCGCATGCCGACGTAGCGAGTGCACCATCTAACTTGAACGTTGGGCCAACTTGAACATTGGGGGTAGTGGACGAGGCAACGAGTCCCTGAAGTGCGGTCGAATCGTGGGGGCTCGTAGCCTCGGCCACTTCAGCAAACCCCGAAACCGGTACTGAATGACGCACTAGGCGAGTTTACCCATGCCGAGGCATTTTTCCCATGCTCAGGCATCGAGACTAAGTGCTGTTGCCGTTACGCAACGGCTTGGCAAGCTACGACTACAGGTTCTGCAAGTACTCGACGCCTTGCGACAGTTCGTCGTAGGCCGAGTCGGCGGGCATGTCGCGGCGGCCTACCACAAAATACCCGCGGTATTGAAAATTCTCGAGCAGCCCGAGTAGCTCCGGAAAATCAGCTGTCCCTTGACCCAGCGGCACCGACAACCCACGGCCTGCCGCTAAGTCGATCACCCCGTCGACCGCACAGACAACCTGGATCCGATTGCCCAATGCTTTGATAGCATCCCGTGGGCTGTGCCGGTTGATAATCAATTGACCAGGGTTCAGGGCGGCGGCGACGTAAGTGTCTTCGCTAGCATCCAACAGCTCTGCTAGTGTTTCGCCCGACTCGGTGCCCGTTTCGGCAGCGAACATCGCACCGATTCGGGTGCCATAGCGACCGAGGTCTTCCATCACGCTTTGCAGGGTGATGTAGCGAGGATCGTCTTTTTCCTCGGGAATCATCCCGATTTGGTTGACGGCAACCGGAGCGCCAAGTTTGTAGGCAAACTCCATCGCCGCCTTGGTCGCTTCGACTCGGCGGTCGAGATCCTGGGTGACATCATATCCCCGCCGGGTGGGAAAGCGGACCGCAGCAACCCGTAAATTCAGATCATCCAGCATTTTCCGCAATTGTCGCAGCCCAGTGTCCGACAATTCAGAAGGGCGAATGCCGTTGCGCGCGTCGATTTCGATTGCCGATGCACCCATTGCTGCCACCAACGGCAGCGATTTGCGTAACGGAGCTCGCAAGTTATCCAATCGTACCGCCACTTTGACTTCAGCCACAGAATTCCTACTTTCGTTTGCAAATGAACCTTCGAATCGGCGGCATTTTACTCTGCCGTTATCGAAACGAAAGCCAGTATGGCGATTGCCGCCGGATCGTATCTGCGATCATGGTAGCGGTGCTGGGGCTCTGCGCCGTGGCGGCATCCCCGGTAATCCTGGCGGCTCAATCTCCTTCGCTCGCAAACAGCTTGATTACCGGTTCGGCCGAGCGATCAGATTCACAGGCTGCTTTACCGCTGTTGCCAACCGATAAGTTGCCGCGTCACCTGTGGAACTTTGGCCGGGCCAGCGACAAGAACTTTGACGATTGGCCCGACGAGTGGCAGCGACGCGTAGGGCGTCGTTATCCCAAGTATGTCAAAGTGGCGATTGCGGCGAAGAATCCCGCAGCGCAGCAGCAGTTACTGGCCATCGACACCATGGTCATTCGCGAGTGGCCTCGATTGCGCAAGCATTTCAAGGGATTGCCTGTGTTGCCGCCGTCGTTTGCCGATGCGATGGTGGATCGCTATTTAAAGATTGAACTGGATGGTGGTTTGGTGATGACGCAATCGCCCCCCGTGAAAACCAGTCACGTTTATCAATATCGGTTCAGCGTCCGAGTGATGACCCAAGGTTTGCGGCATGACCGCGCCCGGGCGGAGTTCGTTTTTGTCGATGACCATGGCGACGAGGTCGAGACGCATCTAACGGAATCGGTCACCGGGACTACCGCTTGGACCGAATTGGTGCTTGACCGCATCCGTGCGCCGCGATCGGCCACGGGTGTCTTCGTTCGTCTGATTGTCGAGGGTGCCGAAGATGGGCTCGAGGATATTCGTGGTGAAATTGGATTTGATGATATCAGCATCGAGCCGTTTCCTCAGCTCCAACTCGTAACCGATCACCCAATGGGCATTCACCCGGTTGGCAATCCGGTGGACGCAGCGGCAACGGTGTTGGGGTTGCCCAGTGGTGCGACTCAGGTTTTGTTTCGTTTGATGGATGTCGATGGCCGCGAGATCACTCGGCAGCTATCGGATATTCCCAACGTCGTGGCGGTCCAGGGGACGCAACCCGGCGCCGGACTGCGAGGAACATCAAAACCGGGTGGGGCACGGGGAATGCAGGTGCACTGGGAATTGCCTGATCTGGAGCCCGGTTTTTATCGTGTGATGGCATCGCTTCAAGGCCGCCACCTTCGCACCTTGGCAACGGAGACCACGTTCGCGGTGGTCGATCCGGCGATCGGTCAATCCAATCAAGGAAGTTTCGGATGGACGCTGCTTGAAAGCGGCCGCGACATGCCGCCACGTGAACTGGCCAGCTGGTTAGCCCAGTTGGGCGTCAATTGGGTCAAGATTCCGTGTTGGATCGAGCCCAACGACACCGCAACAGCCGACCGAATTTTGGATGCAAGTTCGCGGCTACAAGATGTTGGGATTCAGACGATCGGGGTGCTCGACGTGCCTCCTGAATCGCAGGTGCCTCTGTTTGACATTCGCGGTCGTCGCGATGTCGTGGCGTCTCAACTGTTTCGCGATTCGCGGGTCTGGAAACCATTGCTTGAACCGGTGATGACGCGTCTGACGCTGAAGGTAAAAGTGTGGCAATTGGGCGGGAATCAGGACTACAGTTTTTTGGACCGCAGTCATCTGCAAGAATCGATCGCAGAGATCGCAACGGGGCTGCAAGGCTACGGGCAACCGATCGAGGTCGCGATCTGTTGGCCGTGGACTGAGCGAGACCCTATGCCCTCGGAAACATCGTGGAACGCAGTGCAGCGGTCGAGCGAACCCGAGTTGACCGCGGATGAACTCGACGAGTACTTGCGTCTCGAAGAGTTGCAAGGCAGCAGGAACGGTCCACGAACGTGGGTGGTTATCGAGCCGATCGAGCAAAGTCGATACGGCCGCAATGATCGGATTTTGGATCTGGCAAAACGAATGGCGGTGGTGCGGAAACATCGTGTCCAAGCTGCGTTTGTGTCCCAACCGCGTGATCCCGAACGAGGTCTGTTGACCGCCGATGGACGTCCCGGCGAGATGTTGTTGCCTTGGCGTACCACCTCGTTGATGATCGGCAATCTGCGTCAGATGGGATCGCTACGCCTGCGAAGCAAAGCTGAAAATATTGTTTTCGCCGGAGCGGATCGTGCCGTGGTCATGCTATGGTCGTCGAAGCCATGTGAAGAGCTTATCTATCTTGGCGATGCAGTTCAGATGGTTGACATCTGGGGCCGACGACAGCCCTTGGAACTCGCGGAGGTTGAGGATCAGCTTGCACATCGCGTCAAAATTGGGCCTCGTCCGATCTTTATCACCGGAGCGGACCCAGCGTTGTTAGCGTTTCGTATGTCGGTGGAGGTTGAACAGAAGCAAGTCGATAGCTTGCTCGGGCAAACGCAACCGGTGGATGTCACTTTCACCAACCCGACACGCGAAGGATTGGGCGGTTCGCTCAGTGTGCTGGCACCCGAACATTGGAGTTTTAACGAGCCTTCGATTCCTTGGGAATTGCAAGCGGGAAAGAGTACGACGCTGCAATTCAACTTGGTGCTCGGCAATAGTGCCAAGGGGGGCAAATACGAAGTCCCGCTTCGATTTGAACACCAAGCGATTCCGGCTAAGAAGTTTACGGTTTACCGCGAGTTGACGGTCGGTCCGATTGGATTGCGAATCGAGACCGAAACGCGTCTTTTGACCGGCAATCAGCTGCGAGTCGAAATTGAGATGACGAACGATTCCGGCGTTACCCAGGCCTACGACTGCATGCTCTTTCCGCAGGGAGGCCGGCAGTACCAACGCCGCTTTATCACGGTCAAACCAGGCGAAACGGTGCGTCGCGAATTTTACTGGGATGACGCCGAGTCGCTACTCGGTAGCACCATGTTGCTACGTGCCGGGGAACAAGATGGCAAGCGGATCCTGAACTACGAAATCCCCGTCCGGCGATAGGCCGCCGGAAAATTGTTGCGGCGGTCCTCAGCGGACGTGATTAGCGGATGATTTCGCGAGTTCGCAGCAGCTTGACGATGGCGTCGGCACATTCATCGATGCTTTGTTGGCTCGAATCGATTGTCAAATCCGGATTCGCTGGTTCGTCGTACGCGGCCGTCACCCCGGGGAAATTCAGCAGTTCGCCGGCGTCGGCTTTGGCGTATTGGCCCTTGGTGTCTCGCGTTCGGCAAACGTTGACCGGAGTCGCGACGTGGACCACCAAGAATCGATCTTCGCCGATCAGCTTGCCGACCTTGCTTCGCACCTCTTCGGACGGCGCCACAAACGAGGCCACACAGATCATGCCCGCTTGGTTCAGTGCGTGTGCCAAGTGAGCACTGCGGCGAAGGTTTTCGCTGCGGTCGGCAACCGAGAATCCAAGGTCGCGGCTTAGTCCACGGCGGACGCTTTCGCCATCGATCATCGCCGCAGCACGACCTTCCTCGAACAACTTTCGCTCGACCGCAAGTGCGATCGAGGTCTTGCCGCTGCCGGTCAATCCGGTCAACAGAATCGTGGCCGGTTTCTGACCAAATCGAGCTTCTCGTTCCGCCGGCGTCACAGCCGAAACTTCGTTCGGGTCGCCGGAATCGCTTGCTTGCAAATCGTCGTCCCAGATGCTCTTGGCATCACTGTCGCCCGATTTGTCTAGAATCATCCCCGCCGCCACGGTGGCGTTGGTGATCCGGTCGATCACGATGAAGGCACCCGTGCTGCGGTTGCGACGGTACGCATCGAAATGCAGAGGTCCGCTCAGCGAGATGCTGACACGCCCAATTTCGTTTAATTCCAACTGCGGTGCCGGCTCGCGATGCAATGTGTTTACATCAACGCGATACTTCAGCGTGTCGATCGTGCCGGGTAACGTTTGCGTGGTGTGTTTAAACAGATACGTCTTGCCCGGAACCATCGCGTCGGAATCCATCCACACCAACATCGCATCGATATGATCGCGGCTCTTGGGAAGGTTGCCTTCGCGAACGATCATGTCACCGCGGCTGGCGTCGATTTCATCCTCGAGCGTCAACGTGATCGACAGCGGAGCAAACGCTTCGTCCAGATTGCCGTCAAACGTGACGATCTCTTTGACCTTGGACTTTTGCCGGCTTGGTAGCACCATGATCTCTTCGCCGGGGCGAATGATGCCCGAGGAGATCGTGCCACAGAAACCACGGAAATTCAGGTTTGGACGGTTCACGTATTGAACCGGCATGCGGAAATCTTGCAGGTTGCGATCGCTGCCGATGTACACGGTTTCCAAGAAATTCATCAGCGTGCTGCCGCTGTACCACGGCATGTTCTCGCTGCGATCGACCAGGTTGTCTCCTTTAAGTGCACTGATCGGAATGAAGTGCAGGTCAGGCAGATCCAATCGCGTTGCAAAGGATCGATAGTCGTCACAGATTTCGTTGAATCGCTGCTCGTCAAAATCGACAATATCCATCTTGTTCACCGCCACGATCACGTGGCGAATGCCCAGCAGTGAAACGATGAAACTGTGACGCCGAGTTTGCGTCAAGACGCCGTGACGCGCATCGATCAAGATCACTGCCAAGTCGGCGGAACTAGCGCCGGTGGCCATGTTGCGAGTGTATTGTTCGTGCCCCGGCGTGTCGGCGATGATGAATTTTCGCTTTGCCGTGCTGAAGTAACGGTAGGCGACATCGATCGTGATGCCCTGTTCCCGTTCGGCCTTTAACCCGTCGGTCAGTAGCGCGGGGTCGAAATTGCCGCCCGTCGTGCCGATCTTTTTCGAGTCGGCTTCGAGTTGCGACAGTTGGTCTTCGTAAATCATCTTACTGTCGTACAGCAAGCGGCCGATCAGGGTGCTTTTGCCATCGTCGACACTGCCACACGTAATGAACCTCAGCAACTGCTTGTGCTCGTGCTGCTTCAAGTAGGCTTCGATATCGGTAGCGATCAGGTCAGATTTGTGGGACATGCGTCAAATATGAAATTGAAAGGGTGGCGTTTGGCGTGGGCAGGACACCAGTTTCTAGAAGTATCCTCGGCGTTTCTTTTCTTCCATGCCGGCGCCGCCTTCGTCTTGATCGATGATGCGGCCTTGTCGCTCACTGGTCGTCGCCAACAACATTTC
>NZ_JBFHFD010000346.1:0-8961 GCF_041583735.1 Novipirellula sp. | reverse complement strand
GCAACCAATTGCACACTGGCGCCGACCAAAGGCGTCCCAGACTGATGGACTGTCAGCGTGGTGGGATACAATTCCGGCAGGTCATCGGGAATCGATTGCCCGGAACATCCACACACCCCCAGCAGACACAAGCCTGCGAGTGCAACTGCTTGATTGACATACGTGACCATCTGATTCCTTCAACGAGAGAAAAGATGCTTCGAGGAAGCCGTGACGAAGATTCAAGTTTGGCAAATAATCGCTCTCTAGATCGCGATCAAGGCAACGGCGCTGTGTCACCTTGATGTGAAAGGTTGCCTTGAAGCGAAAAAGAGAGAGAGTACGCTCGAGAATTAGTCTGAATACGTTTCCGTTTCACTTCCTGCGGGACTTCCCATCGCTCCCCAAACGCCATAGGGACTTCGGCCGCTAGTGACTTGGCGAGCGTTTAGATTGCCCGAGTCAATCGATTCGGTAATGAAGCGAACCGCCCCATCGAACATCAACGTTTGCACGCCGCCTTGGTGCTCACTCGAAGGCGAGTAGGTGCCCCAGCTGTCATTACCACCGCCATAGGCGCACGAGTAAGAGTTCGGGGGCAACGTCGTGGTAAAGCGGTTATTGATCGTTCGACCGTCGCCGAGGATCAAACCACGCCAGCAGTCGGCACCGGTTTGATACAGACGACGATTGTTTGCATCCAAGGGAGCGGTCAGACACGGTCCGGGTAGCGCGGTGGTGCCGTCATACATTCCATTAAAACTAGCCACATCCCCTTTGACGAAAGCCACTTCTCGCGGCGTCCCAGCAACCTCGCTCATGGCAATCGTATTGCTGGTGCCGTCAAGCAAATCTCGAAAGCGACGTTTCGAATTTCGCTCGCCGTCAATCTGTGGAATGAACATGCTGCGCGAGTCGATGCGAGAGTTCGTACTTGATTCTTGCGAATCGTTGCGAGCATTATGCCACATTGCGTCCCCGGTACTGAACACGTAATGACACTTCGACACACCGTTGACTGCGGTGCCGTCTGCGTTGGCTGCCGAAGGGCAGAGGAACGAGGATTGAGGTCCTGCCGCTTGCAGAGCAGGGCTCTCCCAAGCACCCGATTCGGGAACGGCAACCTTGGCGTCTTCGACGAACGCTTCGTAGAGCGAATTCATTTCCATGAATGGCATGATAAACATCGCTGCACTGACCGAACGACTGGCTCCGAAGGAATAGCCATGAAAGTCGACCGCGCCAGCGGGAAACTGATTGTAGGTGGAATGGTAATTCTGCAGTGCCAATCCCAGTTGTTTCATATGATTGGAACATTGCATCCTGCGTGCAGCTTCGCGGGCTGCTTGCACAGCGGGGAGTAGCAGACCCACCAACACGCCAATAATGGCAATCACCACCAGCAACTCCACCAGGGTAAATGCGTGGGCTTTCGGCTTCGTGTTACGTTTCATCGATTCCATACTTTACAAAGAATTTGAAAACAAACGCTGTTGAACCGCCTTTTCACCAGCAAGGTAGGCAGCAATGTACACTGATCCGAATCGAGAACAAAATTTTCGACATTCCAAAATCTATAGACCAAGGGATTGGACTTCGCCATTGCGGGCGGTCTGAGGGTAGTCGCAAAAAAGGCGGGTAGCGTTCTGTCCCTTAACTCGCTGCTTGCAGCCATTTAACCCGCCATGAAATTCACAAATTTTTTTCGTTAATTTTCCTCGGTCATAATCTCGCTCGCATTTCCGATCGACCGCGAGACAAACAAACTCGACCAACCACCACTCTCGATAGGGACCCTGGTTCAACCCACGCTCGACCAAGCCCCCCGCGGATAAGTCAGCCACGCACCCAGACGCACCGATTGGACGGCGGCGGTTGAAGCTATCGACTCTGCCACCAAGCGTGGAGGTTATCACGGTGCTGTGGCAGGACGCGACCGTCGAGGGCCGACGGCCGCAATGGGCAGGGCAGGGCAGGGGGGGGACAGATTGGACAAGACGGCTTTCGCAGGGCGAATAAATCCGCACCGCTACTAAGGTCGGTGGCATCGGGCGTTTGCCGCAGCCCCGCTTTTCTTAGTCGGGTGAGATCCACGACGAAGTGAGAAGTTAAAAGTAAAAACCCCTCTCCGGGCCGCTTCGTTCTTCTCTGGACCTGATTGCGACTTTTTTTGTACTTTCGCTAAAGAGAAGCGAATGGGTCGCTTCGTTTCTTTTGAGAAGGATTCGTTCGTGCTGTCAGTTCTACTTCGTTATCGCGATTTAGTGTTGCCAGTCGGCATCATCGGCTGCTTAGTCGTGATCCTCGTCCCGCTGCCAGCGATCCTGATGGATCTACTGCTAGCATTAAACATCACCGTTGGCGTGATCATTTTGCTGACGACCATTTACGTCGCCACGCCACTTGAGTTCAGTATTTTTCCGTCTTTATTATTGGCCACCACGCTTGCGCGTTTGGTGCTGAACGTGGCGACGACACGGTTAATTTTGACCGGTGCGGACACGCTCAAAATGGAAGCGGCCGGAGGTGTGATCCAGAATTTTGGCGAATTTGTCGCCGGGGATCGCATCGAAGTCGGCATCATTATCTTTTTGATCATCGTATTGATTCAGTTCATCGTGATCACCAAAGGCTCGACCCGGATTAGTGAAGTCGCGGCCCGATTCGCCTTGGACGGGATGCCTGGTCGCCAAATGGCGATCGATGCCGACTTGAATGCGGGCTTGATCGATGAAAAAGAAGCCCAGCGGCGACGTGAAGAGGTGAGCTCGCAAGCCGATTTTTATGGGGCGATGGATGGTGCGAGTAAGTTCGTCCGTGGTGACGCGATTGCTGGCATTGTGATTACGGTCGTCAATGTGATTGGCGGACTGTATATCGGGGTGATGCACGCCGGCATGACGATCAGCGAAGCGGGCGCGTTGTTTACCAAATTGACGATCGGCGACGGGTTGGTCAGCCAAGTCCCGGCACTATTGATCTCGCTTGCCGCTGGTTTGTTGGTCACACGGAGCACGCAAAAAGTCAACTTGCCGGTTCAATTCCTGCAACAACTCTTCGGAAACGCCAAGGCATTGACGGTGGCTGGCAGCTTTTTGTTGCTGTTGATTGTCACCAGCCTGCCCACGATCCCGATGGCGACATTGGGGGCCGGATGTATCGGGCTAGCGATTGTGATGAATCGCAATAACACACGCGAGATTGACGAAAAACAAGTTCGCGAGAATGCCGAAAAAGCGGCAGCAGCGGCTCCGCCCGAAAAACGAGTCGAAGACTTTTTGACGATCGACCCGATGGAAATGACGATTGGTCTTGGCTTGCTGAGTTTGGCCGACCCGGGACGCGGCGGCGATTTGATGCAGCGAATCACGGGCGTCCGCAATTCGATTGCCTCGGACATCGGCATCGTGCTGCCGAAAGTGCGAGTACGTGACGAGATGAGCTTGGAGCAAAGCGAATACGAGATCCGTATTGCAGGCAACACGATTGCTCGCGCGACCGTCCGCCCCGACAAACTGCTAGCAATCGATAGCGGCCAAACCACGGGAACGATCGAAGGCGAACCGACACGTGACCCAACGTTTGGCGAACCTGCGGTTTGGATCGATCCGATGCGTCGCGAACAGGCGGCGATTTATGGTTACACGACCGTGGAACCAGGTGCAGTGCTAGCAACTCATTTGCAAGAGGTTGCCCGTCGTCACGCCGATGAACTGCTTTCGCGTGATGCCACGAAGCATCTGATCGATGAATTAAAAGAAGTTTCACCGGCGGTGGTCGACGAATTGATCCCTGGCGCGATGAAGGTCAGCGAAGTCCAGCAGGTGTTGCACTTGTTGCTGCGAGAAGACGTGCCGATTCGTCAATTAAGCATCATTCTAGAAACGCTTGGCGATTTTGCCTCTCGCACCAAAGATCCCGTGTTGTTATGTGAATACGTGCGTCATCGATTGGCACGCACCATCAGCACGCGGTATCGCGACGAGCACAATCAATTGCATGTATTGGCATTGGATCCAGCGATGGAAGACCGCATTGCGGCGGGGATCGAACATTCCGAACGAGGACTTTTTGTGAGAATGAGTCCTCAAGCGGTAGACCTCACTTGCGAAAGAATCCAAGAAGCCGTTAAGAAACTGATTACCGCTGGCTATCCGCCGATTTTATTGGTCAGTCCTCGCATTCGTCCGGGGCTTCGCCAAATCACATCGCCGTCGATGCCACGTTTAAGAATCCTGTCGTACAACGAAGTGACTCAGGATACGAAGATCGAATCCCACGGAGTTGTCAGTGACACGTAAACCGATTGAGCCAACACCTCGCAACAAACCAAATCAACAAGCTTATTGAAACCGGTCATCGTCGACCGTTTTCCGATACACCAAGAAACACCTCGCGATGTGATTCGCACTATGCATATTCGCACCTTCCGAGCCGCCAGTCTTCAAGATGCCCTTGAAGAGATTCGCCAGCAGATGGGCCCCGATGCTTCGGTGCTGCATACTCGTCAAGTCCGCGATGGATGGATGGGATGGCTGGGCCGCACCTATGTCGAGGTTACCGCCGGATTGCGTGATGCGATTGATGCGAACGGAACCCCATCACTCGAAGCGGATGATCTTGACGAGAACGTCGATGACAACGAGCAAGACGCATCACCGCGGCAAAGCGTTTTCATGCATTCGGCGTCGATGTTGGCAGGTCCACTGCAAGCGTACCGCGAACAATTGATTGATTCGGGCGTGGCAGCGATCACCGCCGACCGTTGGTTGCGAGCGACCGAAAGCTTCGCAGCGGGACTGGGTGAATCCCACGGCCAACCCTGGATGGAACATTTACAGCGATCGATCGCTCGCGAGTTGCGGCTAGGCGGACCGATCCGTACGCAACCGGGTTCAAAACACATTGTCGCGTTGGTCGGCCCGACTGGCGTGGGCAAAACGACGACGATTGCCAAGTTGGCCGCAGGATTCCGCATCCAAGAACGGCGGCGGATTGGGTTGGTGACCATCGATACATTCCGAATCGCTGCGGTCCAACAGCTCGAGGCCTACGCCGAGATCATGGACTTGCCGATGGAGGTGGTCGAGAAACCCGCGGAGATGCAGCCCGCGATTGAACGACTCGGCGATGTCGACTTGGTACTCATTGATACTGCGGGTCGCAGCCCATCGAGCGATGCGAGGATCGACCAACTTGTCGAACTATTGCGGATGGCGCAGCCCGATGAAACTCATTTGGTGATGGCGGCCACCAGTTCCGTATCGACGGTCCGTTCGGTGCTTCGCGGATTCGCCCCGGCGCGACCGACTGCAGCGATTCTAACGAAGCTGGACGAAGCGACGAACACCGCCGGTGTGTTGTCGGCGCTCTCGGCATCCGATTCGTTGCCAGGGATCCCACTGAGCTATCTGACCAACGGACAACAGGTCCCCGATGATATTCAAGTCGCGAGCGCCGAGACATTGTTGTCGCGATTGCTGCCCACGACATTACAGAGCCAACATTTAGACGCAGCTTAGTTTTTTTAAAAAGTAGACTCAGGTTTGACCTGGGGCAGTGCCGATACAGAGGGTGTAGCACACTGGACGTTTCAAAAGTGGCTTGAGCCAATTTTTAAATTATCTGGTTGCTCCCATTACAACACAGGAAACCTTGTTCTTCGAAGGACACTTAGACCCGTGACACGAAGCTTCGCATTATGCCTTGGTGCACTTGCAATGGCTTTAGTTGTCGTACGAGGTGCAATATTCGGCGAGTTCGCCGATCAGGTCGCCAGCGAGGCGATCATTGCACTAGTGGTATTTAGTGGCATCGGATGGGGCGCAGGGTGGATTATCGAGTATGTCGTTCGAGATTCCGTGGAAGCCAATTTTCGACGCCGAGTCGATTGGTATCGCCAAGGAATCATTGACGCAGGACTCTTAGAAGACAACTCCGCCGAAGAATCTTGAACACGGATGTTCAACATGGATGCTTCGGTTGGGCGCCACGGCGGGTTTGGTTTACGAATGCATGGATGCAAACGTGCACCAAGCCGTCATGGATTTATATGAGTAACGATTGACTTGGATTGCTGTCGTTTGCGGCAGCGGCGAACGTCCATCGTTACAAGACGCGGACGGCATGAAGCCGTCAGTACATTTTTTGGTCACGGAGGATTGGATGGCAGCGACAGTCACAACCGACGATGAGATTCTGCAAGTCTGGCAAGACTTCAAGAAAATCACCAAGGACGCAGCAGAATACGAAGATTTACGCAATCGGTTGGTCGAACGCTACATGCCGCTTGTTCGCTACAACGGCGAACGTATTTGGCAACGGCTTCCCGACGGAGTCGAACTGGATGACTTGATCAGTGCCGGAATCTTCGGCTTGATGGATGCCATCGACGCGTATGACATGGAACGCGGCGTCAAGTTTGAAACGTATTGTGTGCCGCGGATTCGTGGTGCCATGCTGGACGAACTTCGCACCATGGACTGGGTTCCTCGTTTGGTTCGCAGCAAAGCCAGCAAGCTTGCCGCAGCCAAGAAGGAACTCGAAACCAAATTTGGCCGAGCTCCTACCAACTTGGAACTTTCCGAGAAGATGGAGATTCCGGTTGCGGAATTGGAAAAAATGCAATCCGATGCCAACGCTGTCGGCGTCGTTTCGCTGAACAAGAAGTGGTATGAAACGGATAGCTACAAGGACGTTCGCGAAATCGACGTGCTTGAAGACAAGAAGGGTGAAGACCCAACGATCCGTGTGCAAAAGAATGACTTGATGCGTTTGGTCACCAAAGGCCTGAACCGCAACGAGCGATTGATCATCATTCTTTATTACTACGAAGAATTGACGATGAAAGAGATCGGTGCAACACTCGATCTATCGGAGTCGCGAGTCAGCCAGATGCACACTTCGATCGTCAACCGATTGCAACAGCAACTCGGACCACGTCGCATCGAATTCGGTGCCTAAGCATTCAGACGTAGCACGGCGGCCATGCACGGCCGTCGAACTCCCCATAGCGGCTCCGGGTTTCCAGGAGCCGCTTTTTTTATGCGCCGCTGGATCCTGAGTAGGGCTGGTTTTTACGCTCTGCCAACGGATGTAGTGGAACTCGTCAAGAGTTTCGAGCTGCTCGGCGATTCACGAAAGCCGTTGACGACTTCCGCTACGAATGGATTCGAGTTGCCAGAAGGGCAGGGCAGGGCGGGGTGAAGCGTCTTTGTGTCACCTCTTCCAAACGCAGTAAAGGGAGAGGTCGAGCAGAGCCTTCAACGATTGCGAGGGAGAGGGCGGTCCGAGCAAGTGAAGGCGGAGTGCAAGTTTGGTTGCGCGGTCGGCCCTCACCCGGACGCGGCCTCAAGGGCCCGTCCGGTCGCTCCCAAGCTAAAGCTCGGGAGAGGTGACTTGCTAACGACATGCTTAGCTGCGTTGAAAATTCAAGCCGCCGTTGGTCGCTCCGTCCAGCTTGAAGGTAAAGTTGCCTTCGCTGCCGGTCCATTGGCCCGACATTTGTTGCAGGTCACTAGAGCGGACCAAGGTAAGCTGGCCGTTTTCCAAACGGTACTGGCCGCTGAATGCGTTCGATTTACCGTCTTTAGTTGCAGTCCAGCTGAATTTGCCATCGTCTTCCAAAATCAATTCCACCGACTGGCTCCCCGGCAAGTTGACTTTCCAGCTGCCAACGTGATCGCCACTCGTTGTCGCCGCGGCCGCAGTGAACTCGGGCACGAGCGATTGTGTTTCTTCAGCGGGCGACGGATCAGCATTATTGATCGAAGCCAGCATCTGAAGCGCCGATGCCTCGGCGGATTGCGGTTCCGAAGCGGGTTGCGAAGCCGGTTGACTACGCGGCGAAGTTGATTGCGCTGGTGCAGTAGCAGGAGCCGTGGCAGCCGAGCTCGCAGGCTGCTTTTGCGTTGGTTGCGAGGGACGACCTTGGCTAGCCCCGTTCGCGGCCAAGTCCGAAGCTGCCCCTGTCGGCGCGGCGGCTGGTTGGAACGGCGGCTGCGGTTGCGGCGGAATGGATTGCGAAGGAAACGGTTGCGATGGAGCGGGCTGCGAGTACACCGGTGCCGCATAGCGAGATGTTGGACACGACGGTGTATACGTGCTAGTGCTGCCATAGTGACCGCCATAACGATTGTGACTTGGGTAACTCGAGTGGCCGCCGCCGAAGCTGACTCGAGCGAACGAGCCACCACCGCCTCCAGATCGTCCTCCACAAGCCGATACGATCGAGCTGTTGGTGGTGGTCAATGCGAGGGTGGTGACAGCAACGGCGAGGGTTTTGTATGAACGTTTCATGGCTTTCGATTCCTGAGCTGAAGTGAACTGGGTGTGAGTGAGAATCAGGCGGCTGAATTTGCTTTGTCATCCGCCTGATAAATAACCAAGCGAGCGTCTTGGAAAAGCGTTACAGATTTTCTTGCCGATTATTCTTTTTGCCGATTTCTCGTCGCGATCTTCGCCAGAAGGTGGTGATTCGTATCGGCCGGCAACCATCCACGCTCTGGCGAGCATAGCTACGGAACGCAAATGCTGTCATTTGCCGCCTCAAAAATCCTTCACCACGTTGGCCAAAACGGTCAAGCGCCTGCTTAGCGAGCGACCTCTCTATTTGGCGAGCCAGGATGCCAACGTTTCCTTTGCGGTCTTCTCGTCTTTGCTTGGATTCAGCTCCTTGTGCATCGCTCCGGCAATACGGCCGACATACTCGATCGTGCCTTGCACGGCTTCCGACGGGGCAGTCGCATCGAGCTTGGCAACAAATATGATCATGTGTTCACCAGATGAGTTCTTTTCGACGGCCCACGATCCCATTTTTGTCGCCGAGCTCTGACGAAGCAGTCGCATCATCAGCTCGCTGCTTGGAGCGTCTTTGGAGACCGAAACGAGCGACCAGATCTTCCGCACATCGGCTCGTTTGAAGTACTCGGTCTCTTTGGCGACAAAAACGGCTTGTTTCTTGCCTTTGGAAATCTCCTGCTC
>NZ_JBFHFD010000345.1:0-8980 GCF_041583735.1 Novipirellula sp. | reverse complement strand
CCGTGCCGACGGCTAAAGTACAGCGGCAAGTATTCTGAAGCGATGCGGATCAGATCGGGATCATTGCTTTCCGCGATTCGCAAACTCAATTCGTCCATGCAGATCGACTTCGGCAAATCGTCCCATAAGGTCGCATTACGCTGTTCCGCGAAGCGGTTCGCACCTCGCACGTGGGCATGGAAGTCGGTGGTGTTGATCTCGTATCCATGCGCCGGAAGTCCGCCCCGCATCACATTGAATAGCACGTTGGATTGATGCCGCTGGATTCGCAGCTGGTTTGCCCCGAGTTGACGGCCATCCGCCGCCGACAAGATTTTCAGGAGTTGCGTTTCGTTAGCCGAAGTGTCTTGTTCCAACGCGTCGCCGATATCTCCACCGGCGGTCAGATGGTGTTGCAGTTTGATAACGTCGCAGTGGTCATTGTTCAGATCCGCGACGATACTCCATCGCACAGGATCAAGCGGTTGCAGTTCAAGCCGTTTTGATGCAAAAAATGCACCCCGGCGTCCCCGCACCTCGTGCTCCGATACCAGGTCGGCGCCGTTGCGGACTTGCTCGAGCTGAGTATCACTCAGGGCAATTGCGGGCGAATCCAATCCGTGTTGCCAAGCCACGGTTGCACGAAGTCCCTCGCTGGGTTCGGCACGATCGGTCGGAATCGAGCTGAGGTAATACAACGCCAAACCCGCATCGGAAAGCAGCTCGCTCTTTTTGTAGGCGTCGGCCAAATTGCTGTAACGCAGCTGGAAATCCTTTCCCAAATCCGCTGGCAACAAGTTCTGCAGCCCGTCGGTGACTTCGACTTGCAAAGGGGCGTCGTTCAAATTGACCAGTTCACAGCGGCGGATGAATCCGAAATGGTGACCCGAGGTCCAGACGTAGCGAAACGCAATGCCGAGCGAATGATGGATCTCTTCGAATAGGATGCGATTGCCAAATGAGTTTTTGTAAAGGTTCTGGGACCGCCCACCATCACGGATCGGCGCGGTCGAAAACGGCTCCCACAACACCCAATGGTTGTCTTGCAGAACTCGTAGCAACGTCTTGGGGCCGGTATGGGCGGCGGTGTCGGCGATCTTGTCCGACGAGTAATAGGGGAAAAGCGCCGAGTCGGGATTTTGCCGGCCCGCCGTCAACGCCCCGCGGCTGGATAGGAACATCCAGTGGTCGCTCGAACTCACGGCGCTCATGAAGAACGGGGGCATCAGGTGGCTGTTGGAGATCTTGTACCACGTTGCTCCTTCGAGCTGGACATATTGTCCCGAGACACTTGGCCGCGTGATCGCAGGGGAATGAAGAGAAGTCATGTGAACACAGTGATCGAAGGGAGACGGAATGTGGTTGTGAAAAGAGTGCCTGGGACGAACTAAGTGTCCAGCTCGATGGACGGTGTTTGCCGTCGTGAGCAGCGTGCTATGTCGATTGCAAGTCCTCTGTCCTTCTCGCTTGCAACTCACGCTCGATTTGTTCCGACAGCGTTTGGTTGATGTTGTACAAAAGCAGGCAGGCTGCGGCCGATAACAGGAACACCGCGGGAATCACGCTCATCATCATTCGTAAACCCGCGAGCGTCGTGGTCGTTTGCGATTGCTCGACACCCAACAGCGGTTGCAGATAACCGTAGTAATCCAGTGCGAATCCGGTCATCGCCGCGCCGACGGCGCAGCCCATTTTTTGTGAGAAGGTGGCGGCTGCGAAAACAAGCCCGGTGGCGCGTCGGCCTCCACGCCACTCGGAGTAGTCCGCGGTGTCGGCGTACATCGCCCACAACAACACGGGAACGGGTCCGCCAATGAACGACGCGGCAATTTGCAGAGCAAACATCGTTTTGATCTGGTCCGGTTCAAGGAACAGGAAGCAGGCGGTCAACACGGCGACTCCCGCATTCATCCCAATCATCAGGTTCTTCTTGCCAAAGATCCGTGTGAGCGGTTTGGTCAACAACATCCCCGCGATCGCAGCAAAACTGCCCAAAACCCAGAACATCGGAGCGAGCGAGGCGTCGCCACAGTAGTACTTGAAGTAGTACAAAATGGCACCGCCGCGAACAAATAAGCCAGAGAGTTGCAGTAGCCCAAAGCCAAACAAAACCATCCAAGGACGATTGGAAATCAAGTCATTGAAATCCATTTCCAAGGTGGATGCCTCGGTAACATCGTCGAAGCGATGTAACGCCACTTGGCGGACCGCCAACGAGACCAAGCTGAAGAACACGTAACCGCCCAAAATGGGCAACAGCGTGTCGGTCGAAAACGCGGTGGCTAAACATGCCAATAGAGCCAATCCGCCTAACATCACTTGATGGACGCGAAGGCTTGTCAACACAAACCGCAAGTCGGCGCGGAACGTCGACTTCATCGCAACCGCCGGTTGCACTCGTTCTTTGGTGGTGGCAAACGTGATCAAAAACAGGATCACCGCGGCAACCGAAAAGACCGCCATGGTCCAGAAAAAGCCCATCTGTTCGTTGACGACGACCTCTTTGGCCACGCCATCGATGACGGCGGTTTCGGTGCCACCAAAGTAGCGAACCATCCCCAACGTGCAGTACTGGACCACGATGCCTCCGCAAAACGCAGCTACAAACCGGTAAGTCGAAACGCTTGTCCGCTCGATCGAATCTGAACTGATCACTCCCATCAACGCTCCGTACGGAATGTTGATCGCGGTGTAGGCCATCATCACTAACGTGTATGTGACGTAGGCGTAAATCAGTTTTCCGGTAGGGCCGAGATTAGGCGTGTAGAACGTCATCATCCCCGTGATCGCAAAGGGGACGGCCATCCAAACCAAATAAGGCCGAAATCGTCCCCACGCCGTACGCGTGCGATCGGCAAGGTAACCGACCAAGGGGTCATTGATCGCGTCCCAGATTCGGGTCACCAACATCAGCGTGCCCGCCGACTTGGCCGTCAAACCAAACACGTCGGTATAGAAGTAGACCAGGAAAAATTCGAACGTTTTCCAATACAGGTTCGATGCGGTGTCGCCGACCCCGTAACCCAATTTTTCACCCACGCTGAGGCGTTGGTCACGTTCAGGGGCCGAGGTTACCGCACCTTCGATTGCTCCCTGTCCGGGTGGTTTTGTCGCGATACCAGGACTTTCGGCGGGTTCATATGCAGTCACGGGCCCAGACATCCAGTAGGTGAAAAGTGAGAAAGGCCCGTGAAAAGTGACTCCGTTGCAATCAACCGGCGTCTAATTGGCCCTTCTGAGACGCTAAGGTAGCAGCCAATGAAACCGGTTGCAATCGGATTTCGGAAATGCGTCACGAAAACGGGGTTTTGCGAAAACTTTAGAGAAACCGGTTGCAGTGTTTGGGGGTAGGTGCGTAGATTTAATGAAACCGGTTGCAGAAGCCTTACTCGAAGCGAGCTCCCATGAAACTCAACGGAACCACCATCAGCGACATCGCGGCGCGAGCCAACGTCAGCAAGAGCACGGTGTCGCGTGTCTTGAACGACAAGTCGGTGGTCAATCAGCAGACACGCAAAGTCGTGCTCGAGGCGATGGAGTCGCTTGGCTATCAAGCCAACGCCTTCGCTCGTAGTCTCGCCAGCGGACGTTCGATGACGGTGGGGGTGGTGACTCAGAAAATTGGTAGCCCGTTTTACGACATGATCATGCAAGGGGTGATCCAAGGCTTTGCCGGAACCGGTTATTCGCCGCTGTTCGTCGACGGTCAATGGGAAGAGAGCACTGAATTGGAGGTGATCCGAGCGGTGCTGGGACGAAAAGTGGATGGATTGTTGCTGCTGGGGGGGGATCTTCCGGAACAACAATTAAATGAACTCAAAGAGCGATTGCCGACGATCGTCGTCGGCAAAGAGATTCCGGGGTGGGAAAACCAATGTGTCTATATCGACAACATCAGCGCTGCCTACGACGCAACGAAACACTTGATTGATTTTGGACATCGCGGCATCGCGATCATCCAAGGGATCAAACAGCATCAGGATGCGATGCGGCGATTCGACGGGTACGCCAAAGCCCTCGCCGACGCGGGCATCGAGCTGGATCCGGACTTAGTACTCGAAGGTGACTTTTCGGCACAGTCGGGCATTGTCGGGATCAGTTCGCTGTTGATGCGAGGCAAATCCTTCACAGCGGTGTTCTGTGCCAATGATATGGTTGCCTATGGCGCTAGACTGGCTTTACATCGGCATGGGATTCGTGTTCCCGAGGATGTGTCCATTGTCGGGTTTGATGACCAGGGTGAATCGGCTTATGTGACTCCGCCGTTAACCACGGTCCGGCAACCAGGGACGGAGATGGGAGCGGCCGCCGCGGCGGGGCTCGTCCAATTAATGCAAGGCAAACCTTGCGTGCTGCCAACGTTACAGGCCGAACTGAAATGTCGTGAATCGGTAGCGAGGGTACTGCGATGAATGTTTGCTCCCGGCTCCGCCGACGTTTGGCTGGTTTTTCGGCAGGTTTCGTTTTTGAACCCGTTTTCGTTTTCTCACCATCATCCTTACGACGCCCATGGCGAGGAGGTCAAAGTTAAAAAGCACTCCTGCTTCCTCATTGCCCGCGGTTGCATCCATGGGTGATCGGTGAGCTTCGACAAAAAATGAATGTTACGTAGCGTCTCAAGCATAAAACACGGTCGTGTTTTACTCTCTTTTCTTTCCAAAGGCTATCTTATTATGTTCCGCTCCCAAACTTCCAAGGCGGGTTTTACGCTCGTCGAACTTCTCGTCGTGATCGCGATCATTGGCGTGTTAGTCGGACTGCTGCTTCCCGCGGTCCAAGCGGCTCGTGAGGCGGCTCGCCGCATGAGCTGTAGCAACAACTTCAAGCAAATTGGGCTTGCAGTTCACAATTACCACTCCGCTTACAACCAGTTGCCGAAGCAGAAAACGGGGACCGGGTTGGACCCCACAACCGGGGCCTGGTGGGACGGAACGAATGTGACCAACCAAAGTCAACTCAGTTGGCTTGTTCCAATCACGCCGTTTATTGAGCAGCAAGCGATCTGGGAACAAATCTCCAATCCGCTTGGTTTTGAACTCAGTGCAGCTGGCGGACTTGTCCCGCGAACACCATCGTGGACTGCGATGGGACCGAAGCCGGGCAGCAACTATGTTTATCCGCCGGGAATGACCGAATTGCCAAGTTTCCGTTGTCCGTCGGATCCCGGCACTGGCTTGCCAGGCATGGGACGTACGAACTACGCATGTTGTCTCGGAGATTCGTTTTCCAAAGCAGAATCCGGTGCAGTGAACCAGACTTTGGTCGTGACGACCGGCGATGCGGAATGGTGCCGTGCGGGACAACGAGGTGCCTTCGTCGTCCACCAAAAGATGGCGTTTCGGGATATTTTAGACGGATTGTCCAATACGATCATTGGCGGCGAGATCAATACGGATCTGGGCGATCGTGACATCACGACCGATGCGGCAATCTTCAAGGCGGTCAAAGCGACTCCGTCGATCTGTCGAACCGACGGATCGGTTGATCCCCAACGTCCTCGCTTCTGGGCCTCGGGAACGAACACCATCATCAAGGCACACGGTTCCATCTACGGTCGTGGTTACCAGTGGATGACCGGTGAGCACCTGCATACCGGCATGATGACCATTCTGCCGCCCAATAGCACGCTGTGCTACCAAGGCGAATGGCCTGGACAAGAAGGTATCGCACCTCCGAGCAGTCGCCACCAAGGTGGTTGTCATGTGCTGATGGGCGACGGTGCGATCAAGTTCGTTACCAATTCGATCGAATCGGGTAACCAAGAAGCTCACATGGTTGAATTCAGCCGAACCGGCATTTCGGCTCCGGGTTCGAAGAGCCCTTATGGATTGTGGGGGGCGCTTGGTACGCGAGCAAGTAAAGAGACGGTCAGCGAATTTTAATCCGCCGATCGGCACTCCCGGTTTTCTCGTGCAACCCTCGGTTGCACGAGGCGGCAATCCTATCGCACGCCGCTTACTCTGTCTTCAAACTTTCCACTCGACCCAATACCTAATCATGAAAATTACACTAACGCAACTGTGTTGCACCGCTTTGTTCCTTGGAACGTTGACCATCACCGGATGCGGTGATTCGGATACGCCCGCGATCGTCGGGGGGCCGACTCCTGAAATTCAAGCACAGCTTGATGCTCGAGACGCCGATTACGCTAAATCGATGGCCGAATCAAGAAAAGGCGATCGTAGCCAATAAAGGCGAAACCAGATCGCATGGTCGACAGGGCGTGTCTTGATGGCTCGCCCTGTTGTGCCATCGATGGGCACTTTGTTCGAAGCGGTGATCCGCTTCGCTTCCACCTCGTGATACCGATGGCTCGTCGGAATTTGACGAGGTTTTTCTATGACATTTCCAGCGGATCGACCCTCTGCCGCTTACCTTCGGTTGTCTCGGGTGATCATCCGGCTGACGCTGCTCTGGTTGCTTCTCATCAGCGGCTGCGATCGGTCAAGTAATGCTGATTTGCATTTGGGCTCGGATTCACTGCAGTCCACTGCTTCACGGCAAGCGTCCAATTCACCGCACGCTTCAGATTCGCTGCAATCGCTGAATGACGCGATCGACGGCCAACGTTGGACCGAGGCATGGGAGTTGTCCCCCGTCGTGTTGTCGCGTTATCCGCAAGACGCCGATGCGATCGCCTCGGTAGCTCGCGTCGCGTTAGAAAACCAAAAGCCACATTTGGCTGGCGATCTGATGATCGACGCCTGTCGTGCCGAATCGCTCGAGAACGTAGCACGGCTACAACAAACGGTTGCAACCCTCGCTGTCACCGGTCGGGTCTACGACGCGATCGATCTGTTGGAGGAGTTCATTGATCGACATCCGCAACAGCATTCGATGCGGCGGATGTTGTTCAATTTCTACAACGGAGTCGAAGATCACGTGCGTAGCATCCCGCACGGACGTTTTCTGGTTCGCCACCGCCAATTTGATTTGCCATTGTTGTTGGCACTATGCAGCAGCGAAACTCGCACCGAAACCGCGGATCCGTTGACCGAGATGGCACGGCGTCATGCGACGGATCATCGTCCGATGATCGCCGAAGCAAAGGTTCAATACGACCTGGGCAATATGACGGATGCGGCATCAAGGTTGCAGGACAGTCTTCGCTTTCACCCGGATTACGCCCCGGCGCTCGCGCTTCGGTGCCGTGTGTTGTTCGCTCAGCATCGCGAAAGCGAATTGATCCAGCTTGCCAAAAAACATGGCAATGCCATCGATCGCTACCCAAATTACTGGATCGCTATCGGTGATTTCGCAAGTTCGCAGCGACGCGATGCGGAAGCAACGCGGGCGTATTGGGAAGCAACACGTCGCGATGCGGATGCTCGCGAGGCGTGGGTGAAATTCAGCACGTCACTTAGACGGTTACAAGATTTGCCCAATCGTCTGGACGCCGAGATGATTGCCGCGATCGAAAATCGGGCAGTTCAGCTCAGCCGATTAGTTGAACTAAAGTTATCGATGACGCGGCGTGATCATCCGGATCGTCGCACGGCGATCGAGATTGCCACCACGTTGCAGCAGCTCGGGCGACTTTGGGAAGCCGAGGCATGGGCCGCGTTTGCCACCACTTTGGCTGACGACGACGATGCTTCGGTGAACCAGGTGCGTCAATCGATCATCGCCAAGCTTCGCAAGGACACGGCTTGGCAAAGTCTGGCTTCGCACCCAGAGCTGACGCTCGAGCTGAGTGATTTGCCGCTGCCGCAGTTGGTTGCTCCGGAACTTGATGCGATCAAAAACGGCTTGTCGCCAACGTCGTCAGGGGCATCCACGATGCCGCGTGCGGGGCAACACGCAACGTTGGCGTTGGTCGACGAAGCGAGCCAGCGAGGTTTGGAATTCTTTGGACGCACCGGTGATGATTTGCAGCGTCCGGGAGTGATGTTCTATCAAACGGTCGGATGTGGTGGCGGGGCGATCGATTATGATCTCGATGGCTGGGGGGATCTTTACTTGGTCGCTGCCGGCGGAACGCCGTGTAAATCGGATTCGGCCGCGAACGTGTTGTTCAGAAATCTCGGTGGTCGGTTTTCCGATGTGTCGATTCAGGCGGGGGCCGCTGATCGAGGCTTTGGGCAAGGCGTGGCGATCGGTGATGTCAACGAAGATGGATTTCCCGACATCTTGGTGTTGAACTATGGCCCCAACACGTTGTGGGTCAACAACGGCGACGGCACCTTCGCGGATGCAACCGATCGTCTGGGCGACCGCAATGCGTCGACTTGGTCGACAAGTGCCGCGATCGCGGATTTGGACGCAGACGGTTTAGCGGACCTAGTGATTGTCAACTACTGTGACGGGGTAGAACCAGTCCGCAAAGTATGTCGCGGCGCGGATGACGAGATTGCACGAGCCTGCTCGCCGATCGTTTTTCCCGCCGCAGCCGACGTGTTCATGAAGAGTCACGGCGACGGCGACTTCGTGGATCAAACCACTCAGTGGAATGCGAGGGCCTCGCTTCCTGGACGTGGCCTGGGCGTGACCGCCGGCCAATTCGACCAGCAACCGGGCATCGATGTGTTTGTCGCCAACGACATGACCAGCAACCATTACTGGACCCGCAGTCACGACTCGCAATCGGTCGCCGATTATCAAATGTCCGAATCCGCCATTTTGCGTGGCCTTGGATCGGATGACCGCTCTGCGGCTCAAGGTTCGATGGGCATTGCCGTGGCCGATTTTGACCGCGATGGCGACACCGATTTCTATGTCACAAACTTTGTCAACGAAGGCAATACCTATCATGATCAACAGCGTGACGGGTTGTGGCGTGACCAAACGACGATTCGCCAACTGTATCAACCGACGCTACCGATGGTCGGCTTTGGCACCCAAGCGGTTGATCTTGATAATGACGCGGTTCTCGAGTTGGTGGTGTCCAATGGACATGTGGACCACTATCCCAGTGGCGACCGTGCTGCGTTCTATGCCCAACCAATGCAGGTGTTTCAGCGACGTTGGCTCGACCACGGTGCGAACGCCAACGAATTCACTT
>NZ_JBFHFD010000344.1:0-8983 GCF_041583735.1 Novipirellula sp. | reverse complement strand
GAAACGAATCGAGTCGACTGAGTTGGCTGAGTCCCAAGGCACATTGAAAATCAGTGATGCGATAGTTGAACCCGAGATCGTGCATCTCGTAATACCAAGGCCCTTGTTCATCCAAAACGGTGTCGCCGGTATCGTTGCCGCCTTCGCCTAGTCCGCGAAAATTTTCGGGTTCGCGGACCATGCCATGACTGCGAAGCCTACGTGCTCTTTGGGCGTATTGGTCGTTGTCAGTGACGAGCATGCCGCCTTCGCCACACGTCATCGTTTTTACGGGGTGAAAGCTAAACGTGGTGATGTCGGCCCAAGGGTGTCCGCCGATTTTGTAATGCCGGCCCTGGTGTTCAAATTGGCCGCCGACACCATGACAAGCGTCCTCGATCACGACCGCGCCATGTTGCCGAGCGATCTTGCTGATCGCAACCATGTCGGCGGTTTGGCCTGCGTAATCCACCGCGACGACGCCGCGAGTGTCGGACTTCCAGTCGGCCGCAAGTTTGGCAGGGTCAAGGTTGTAGGTGACCGGATCGATGTCACCGAAATCGGGAGTTGCACTGACAAAGGCGGCACAATTGGCTGATGCTAGAAACGTATTCGGTGAGGTGATCACCCGATCGCCGGGGCCGATTTCTGCAACCAGCATCGCTAGATGCAGCGCGGCAGTTGCATTGCAAACCGCAACGGCGTGTTTCGCGCCAACTCGCTCTGCAAACGCCTCTTCGAACTCGTCGACCTTCGGTCCCGTGGTCAACCAACCAGACTGGATGGACTCGGTGATCGCCTGCAAGTCCGACGCGTCAATCGATTGACGGCCGTAGGGTAGGATGTCCACTAGACGGCGAAGTTGGGGTCAACGTGTTGTTTGATCAATTGTCGCAACTCATCGACGTTTAACCATTGGTCGTTGCTTTCGGAGCTATAAAGAAAGTTATGCTTGACCTGAGTGGCGTCATGATGCGCCGCGAACGTCGCGATGGTTTCGTTGTGGTTGCGGCGATGCAGCATCGGGACGATCACGTAGTAGCGGTCGTTTTCGATCGTGTTTTGGCTATCGCTTGCCGTGACCATTTCTTCGTGTAACTTTTCGCCGGGACGAATGCCTACAACGGGCTTCTCGCACTCGGGGCCAATCGCTTCGGCCAGATCGGTAATTCGGTAAGACGGAATCTTGGGCACCAGGATCTCGCCACCGATGCTGTTATCAAGCGTGTACAGCACCATGTTGACGCCCTCGTCCAGCGAGATATTAAAACGCGTCATGCTGGGATCGGTGATCGGCAGCACGCCAGTGTCTCGTCGCTTCAAGAAGAATGGGATCACGCTGCCGCGGCTGCCCATCACGTTGCCATAACGGACGACCGAAAAGCGGATGTCGCGATGCCCTTTCAAGTTGTTGGCGGCAATAAACAGTTTGTCTGAGCAAAGTTTGGTTGCGCCGTACAGATTGATCGGCGCCGCCGCCTTGTCGGTGCTCAACGCCACCACGTTTTTCACGTTAGTATCCAGCGCGGCCTCAATGACATTCTGGGCTCCGAGAACATTGGTTTTGACCGCTTCGAACGGGTTGTACTCCGCCGCTGGCACTTGCTTCATTGCCGCGGCGTGGATGACCGTGTCGATGCCTTCCATCGCACGTTGCAGCCGGTCCTTGTCGCGAACGTTTCCGATGAAAAAACGAATTGCGGGGTATTCGTCGACTGGGAATTGCTCCGCCATTTCGGATTGTTTCAATTCGTCTCGCGAAAAGATCACCATCCGAGCGACATCGGGCCAGCGACGAAAGACCTCGGAAACGAAACGACGACCAAACGAACCGGTCCCGCCCGTGACAAGGATGGATCTTCCGCTCAGCCCAGGCCCGTTTGACCCTGCGGCGGTATTCGTAACTTCACTCATCCTGTTAACTCTTGCTTTCTGCGAACTGGTTTGATTATCGGTTTCTTCATTCAGTGACGTGCGAGATCTGCTGCCAAGCCGATCGAAAGGTCGCTTCGTCGCACTCCAGTGCGATGACACTCAATGCTAGCAACGACATTTGCTTCACGTTCCATCAATGTGATCGGGCTTAGTCGGCGCGGACTTCGTCCACGTGGGTGACAGTTGCACCGCGAGTTGATGTAGGTTTGGGGGCAATGGGTAATTGCGAACGTTATTGCCAGCGGGCACAGTCTCCCTTTGACAGGCATCCTGACGCAAGCCCAGTCCGGCAGCAATGATTTGCAAGTCAAAGAGAACGCGAGAAATCGCGAGTAGAAAGTGGAATTGGTATCAAAGGATCAAGCCGGATTTGGCAACGACGTGAAACCTTTAGTGGCGGAAGGCATACTCGGCGTTCGACAGGATTGGGAAGAACGCAAACGGAGATACGCTTCATCTCCCCTTTGGGGAGGTTAGAGTCGGCGGTAGCCGGCTCTGGGTGGGGTTCGCTGTGTTAGGAGTGGATCGTTCGAGCGAGACAGTCACCTCTCCCAACGCAGTTGGGAGAGGTCGAGCAGAGCGCATGGCGATTGCTCGGGTGAGGGCCGTCCGAGCAAGTCGAGTCGTATCTCGCAACAAGATAGCGCGGTCGGCCCTCACCCGAACGAGGCCTTGAGGGCCCGTCCGACCTCTCCCCGCTTCGCCGGGCGAGGTGACATGCGGGGTGGCAGGATGTTAGAAGTGGACCGTACAAGCATCGTTCCCCCGCCCCTCCCCGGAAAACTCGCTGAAGGCTCGTTTTCCGACCCTCCCGACGCAAGCTGGGAGGGTGAAACGACGTCTGGCTTACCGTCTAGCGGAGCTCTTGCTGAGCCATTTGATTGATGACGGCGTCGAAGCGGCGGTCGTCAGGGAATCGTTCGCGGGCCTTTCTTGCATGCGCTCGCGCGGTGCCAATTTTGTTCTGTTCCCGCAACCGGTTGATGTACTTCAGCTGCAGGTTGGCGTTGGCGGAATCGAGTTGGACCGCTTTTTGATAGCATGCGAACGATTCGGTGTGGCGTTTTAGCACGTATGCCGTGTCGGCACACAATTCTTCGCAACGAGCGCGTTCGGCAATCGTCTCGCTTTGACCACAGGCGAGCCCCTCGTACGCTTGGGCGAGGAATTCAAGGTCTGGATCGGGGCGAGTGATTAGGTACTTGGCGGCGGCGCGGTAGTTGGCTGTTGTCGGTGGGACAATGCTCGCGACCGAGATGTCAGGGTGGGACTCAAGCATTTTCAAGGCGGCTGGGGTCTGCTGTGGCTGCCGCTCGAGCAGTTTTCGCAAATAGTTGGCTCCGAGTTCCGATTCGTTGCTGTCGAGTGACAGCTGCGCTAATTGACGCAGCGCGGCCGAATAGGTTCCGTAGAGCTCGCTAAGCTGCTGTAGGATTGCCCGCGTCCGGTCGCGGTCGGTGTAGACGAAATCCAAATACAAACTGGCCGTGCGTGCTTCACGCGAGAGTGGCCGGACACCAAGCTCGGTCTCCGCGTTTTTTAATGCGGCGATGTAATGACGCGACAGCGGGGGCGTTGCCATTTGCTCGATGGCGGGCGCGTCACCATCGGTATCAGCGGGGGCCTTCTCGGAGTCGGTGGAGTCTGATCCGCCGGTGGACAAGCGGTGGTTCGTTGAACTGGCCGCTACGGCTTCGCTCTGCGAGTGCCATTTCAAGCGGCGGACCGCTGGGGCGGTTTGCTGATATAGTTCGCGTAGCTGCTCAGTCGATTTTGGGTTCGCTTGTACGACTTCTTCATAGCGAGCAAGTTGAAAATGCAAGTCGCTAAGGGTTCGGTAGACCGCAGGCGAGGCCGTTCGTTGCGCGAGGTTTTCGAGCGGCAAGATCAGGGCTTCGAGTTGTGACGGTTCGGTTCCACGCTGCACCAGCATCGCTTGCGAGCGGCGAACGATCGCGTCCGCGCTGGCGTCCATTTGCAACACACTGAGTGCCCAGGCGTTGGGGAACACGACCAACGCTGCGATGGCTAGCGATGGGAAGAGCGACTTCTTGGTCTGGAATCGGATTCGTGGCTTGCGTTTCGCTTCCATCGCTGTCGCTGGTTCGATTGGCACAGCATCGTCACCGGAACCATCAAGTTCGCCTGAGGCGGTTTGCTCGCCCGCTAGGTCTTCTGCGACGTCGTGTTCATTATCCGTATCGATGTACTGATCCGCATTAAAGTAGTCGTCGGTTTCGTCACTTTGGTAACCGGTGTCACGGATTCGAGGAGCGACCAAGTGACCACGGGTGGCGGCGACCGGCAGAAAAATGGCACAGGCGATCAAATTGGCGGGGATGATCAGTCCCATGTCGAAAAATTGGGAGACGGCAAGCGAGCCGAGAATGTACCAACCGGCGACTCGCAGCCCATGATCGACGGCATCAGGTGAGTCATTGAGTTTGTTCAGCGAGCGGATCACTCCGACGATCAGCACCCCGACGAACAGCAATCCTGGGATGCCTTGCTCGGTAAACATTTCCAACCACAAATTGTCGGCGTGGTGTGCCCAACCGTCGCTGCTTTTTTCGAGTTGGGTTAGATGCGCGTCGGCGAACGTGCCCAGCCCGCTGCCCGTCGGCAGGTAGGTGGTTGCAGCCGCGATGACATCATTCCAAAGCGGTATTCGCCCATCATTAAGAATTGTGGATTGGTCTTGATCGGATAGCAGCTCCATTCGATCCAACGATGTCAGATCCAGATTGAAGGGAACGATCAGCAGTGCCACCGCGATTGCCAACACCGCAATGATCACCGGGATGCTGGCGGTGCCACGACGAGCACGGATCCAGCCCAGTGCGAGTGTAAATCCAATCATGGCGCTGACCAATCCGCCTCGCGATCCACACACAAGCAGCGCGGCGGTGCACAGCACCAGGCTGACTAATGCAATACTGGAATCCCGATCACTGGCTAGCGAGATGAGGTCGTTGACTTCAAAATTTTCGTCGTCGACTTCGGTGCCGATCAATGCGGACAATCGCCACGCCAGCACTCCCATACTGGCGCCGACTCCGATATTCATCATCAACGCAGCGTTGTTGCGATTGACAAACGCGGCAAAGTGGGCGCCGCGATTGATCGCGTTCATGCCAAGTAAATTCGTCTCGGGGCTGACGAGTTGAAAGATGCCCAGCGCCGCATGCACGGCGGCACCGGCAGCGAGCCCCGCCATCAGCAACACTAAGCGTCGGCGATTTTGGAAAACGCTAGCGGATGTCCAGGCGAGCGTGGCGACAACCAACAGCATCGCGATGGCGTGCCGCGAGGCAGCGGGGTCAATCGATATCGGGTGCATCGAGGAACGTTCCGTCTGTGATCCCAAAATGGGGTCGAGCCAGGTGGTATAGGCGGCGGCTGAGCCGGGGCTGAGCAGGCTGAGCAGGAATCCAGGCAGCGGCAGTGTTTGGAACCACGCGAACGCGGCCCATCCGAGCAGCAGGATTGCGAGCCAGTGAAACCGCGGACCTCCTTGGGTCTCGCGGTCGATGATCGAGGGGAGTGCTAAAATCCCGGCAGCAAGCACGGCGACACAGGTCGCCCACTGGGCCCACGGCAGGATGCCGCCGTAATCAAACGCGATGGCGCAGGGCAGCACGGTCAAGATGCAAGCAGATGCCCAAAGCGAAATTTGGATGAGAAGCGGAGCGATCGATTTCATGAAAGGTTTTCAGAGCTGCGTCTCCTCGGCGCTCCCAATCAGGGATGCGAAGGAACTAGCCGGCGTCGTGGATCTTCTGACGGATCCCGCGTGAAGGATCTTTGGCAAGATCCGCTACGATTTTGGGGAGGATCATTGGCATGATCCGCTACGGTAATTCGTTGTGGGGGGAATGGGACGAGTTTGAAAAGGCAGAATCAGGACGCGTCGTTTTAAGGGTGCTACCGAAGCAAAAACGCTGTTTTGGATCGGCTGGAAGCCAAGTGCGGTGTAAATCATTCGATCGTAAACGACAAGGCTGGAGGCCTTTCCCACAGCCAACCCTTGCGTTTCCTTAGCTGCTTGGTGCTAGTTTAATGAAGGGTGTACAAAAGTCACCAATTGTTTGGCTTGTCGAGAATATTAGTTAGCAGATCGATATTAATCGCTCGTAAAGCAACGCTTTTTTGTTGTTGGGGACGAATTGTTGGGGGGCGAAGCCCTCCATCATTCCCGAGCGCCGATCGTATTTTACTCCTCTACCTCGGGTGGGGAATTGCAGTTGCGTTGCTCACACATCGAGCGGCGGGGTTGTGTCCGCAGTCGATTGGTAACGGCGTTCAGTGTTGCACTGCGCACGTCGGCAAGAGTTTTGACAGCACTGTCGCTCGGCTTTCCAAGCCATTGGCGTGCAGAGGTATCAGCGTTGTGTGCCAAATGGACGGTGCAAGTTTATGTCACCGGCCCTCGCCGGCCGCTTCCTGCGGCCGACCCTCCCGAAGGGGAAGGTGAAATCGACGATGCCGGAACGCCGCTTCGCTGCGTTCCGCCTTTCGACTAGGACGAAAGTGTCGCGGCCAGCTGCTCGACCGATTCGCCGGGGGTCCACTTGGTGTAGTCGCTGGGGTCGCGGTGGACTTGGCGATAGATCGTGTCCCGTTCAACTGGATCACGGCCAGCTTCGCTGATCAGGTCGCGGATCTTATCGACAGACAAACATTGCGGCGTCGTTGCGCCCGCATCGTGATAGATCAACTCGTGCCGCACCGTTCCGTCAAGATCGTCGGCGCCATAGGCCAACGCGGTCTGCGCGGTCTCGACACCTAACATGATCCAGTACGCCTTGATGTGCTGGACGTTGTCCAACATCAAACGGCTGATCGCCATCGTTCGCAAATCCATGATCGCCGATGGCTTCTTGATCTCCGACAGCTTCGTATTTTCAGGGTGGAACGCCAGTGGAATGAAGACCTGGAAACCACCCGTTTCATCTTGCAAATCTCGTAACCGGATCAAGTGATCGATGCGGTGATACGCCTTTTCCACGTGCCCGTACAACATCGTGCAATTGGTACGCAGCCCGATTTGATGTGCCGTCCGGTGGATGTCCAACCAAGCGTGCGTGTTCGCCTTGTGCTCGCACAATTGGTCACGCACCTCGGGGTGAAAAATCTCGGCGCCGCCGCCAGGCATGCTGCCCAAGCCGGCGTCACGCAAGTCTTCCAGTACCCAGCGGACCGATTTCTTGGTCTGGAATTCAAACCAATTGATCTCCACTGCCGTCCAACCCTTCAGATGAATTTGCGGGTAATTGGTGTGCAGCAACTCGATCAGATGACGGTACCACTCGTACGGTTTTTGGTGGTGTAGTCCGCCGACGATGTGCATTTCGGTACAGCCATTTTCAGTCGCTTCTTGGCCTCGCTGCAGGATCTGTTCGTCGTCCATCACGTACCCTTTCGGGTCGCGAAGATCGCTGCGAAAGGCACAGAAACGACATCGATACACACACACGTTGGTGGGGTTCAGGTGCGTGTTGATGTTAAAGTAACCAACGTTGCCGTTTTTGCGTTCGCGAACCAAGTTGGCCAGCTCGCCGACAGCACCAAGCGAGACTTCGGGATCGTACAGGAAAATTCCGTCATCAAGCGTCAGTCGCTCATCCGCTTCGACTTTGTCGCGGATTTCTCGAAATCGGGCTTCGCGTTCTTGAGTGATCATGCGTTGAATGTATAGAAAGGGAAGTAAGGTTTCGGGGGTGTTTGAAAGTCTTCGCGACTTTTGCTACGGAGGCGGAATGATCGACAGGTTGGAAGCCTATCTCATTTAGAGCCAGAGGCAATCGAGAGTTCCGGCGACGAGTAACGTTAAACTGATAGCGGCATTCGTGTTGAAAAAGGCTTGATTGACACGGTTCAAATCGTCGGGGCGGACCAGCCAGTGTTGCCACAATACCATCGCGGACACGACGACCAAAACGCCCCAAAATAGGACTCCGAGTCCTGTGTTTTGAGCGAACGTGGGCAGCAGACCGAGGAGCCCAAGCATCACGACATGAAATGCGGCAGCGATTTTTAACGCGCCTGCGATTCCAAATTTCGCGGGGATACTGTGCAGGCCCGCCTCGGCATCAAACGTGGCATCTTGGCACGCATAAATGATGTCGAAACCGGCAACCCAAGCGGCTACTGCGGCCGCAAGAATCAGCGGAGCGACTAAGTCACTCGGGCTGGAGGTCACTTCGACACCGCGGATTGCGACCCAAGCACAGATCGGCGACAGGCTGAGTGCGACGCCGAGCCAGAGATGTGCGGCGGCGGTGAAACGTTTTGCCAGACTGTACCCACACAAGAACATCAACACAGGAACGGACGCGTACAGCGGCAATCGGTTGGGCAAAAACAATGCGGTTGATGCGACAAAAGCAAGCGAACAGCCGATGGTGAACGCCCACACGCTGCTGCGAGACAACACGCCTGCAGGCAAATGACGCTTTTCCGTCCGGGGGTTTCGTGCATCGATGTTGTGATCGACCAGTCGGTTGAACGCCATCGCGGCACTGCGAGCAAACACCATGCAAAGCAGAATCCCCAGCATGTCTTGCCAGCGAAACGAGGGGCGAGCACCCGAAACGTCCGAGGCGAGTGGAGTCGCCAGCGCCATCACGGTCGCCAACGCGGCAAACGGCAATGCGAAAACGGTGTGGCTAAATCGAATCAGTCCGAGCCAATGGGAGAGGTTCATGATTCCCCCCACCGCTGGATCAGCGAATTGTCGACTCCGATTTGGTCCATGATCCGGCTGACGATGAAATCGACCAGCGAATCGAGCGACTCGACGCCGTGGTACCAACCGGGCATCGCGGGCAAAATCACCGCGCCGGCCGCCGCCAAGCGGTGCATGTTTTCGAGCTGCAATACACTGAGCGGTGTTTCTCGCGGTACAAGGACTAGTTTTCGATGTTCTTTCAAATGCACCTCCGCGGCACGCTGGATCAAATTCGATCCGGCCGCACGAGCGATCCCGCTGAGTGTGCTGCCGCTGCAGGGACAGACCACCATCGCTTGCGTTCGAAACGATCCGCTGGCGATCGGGGTGAAGTAGTCG
>NZ_JBFHFD010000343.1:0-8989 GCF_041583735.1 Novipirellula sp. | reverse complement strand
GGCGGATAGTTGGTTGCTCGGACGAGATTAGGATTAAGAGTATGATTAAGAATTCAGTGGGAGCGGGATCTTTAGCAAGATCCACTGCGGGGAATCGTCTACGATGTTGGCCGGTTTGCGATTAGAGGTCGTCATCTTCGTCGTCTTCGCGGTCGGGGTGCAACGGGTCATCGGGGTCGAAGAAGAGATCGGCGAGTCCAAGCGGCACGGCATCGCCGCCGAGCGTGCGTTTGCGACGCTGCGCCAAACTTTCCAGATCGACCGCTTCTTCGCCAAGACATTTCTCCAGCGCTTCCTGCCACGCTTCGTCGGCACTGATTGGATGATTCTTGTCTTGCATCATTCGCTTGATTGCAAAACGCAGCAGATTGATACCGTCGCGTGGCGAAAAATCGAGTTTCAATTCGTGCGAATGCTGCAGAAACTCGACCGTCATCGCCAACATCTCGGGTTGAGCGAACGGCAGATGGTACTGCAGGATCGACATTTCATCTTGCTTGCTCGGGAACCCGACGCTGAGCGTGGGCTGCAAACGACTCATGATGTAATCAGGAATCTCAAACGTCGACTCGTCCTGGTTCATCGTCACGGTCGCCCGAAATTCCTTTTCGGCATGAATCGTAATGCCTGCGACGATCGATTCGACATAGCGTCGTCCGTCAAGCAGTGGCGCGAGCGAAGCCCACGACTTTTCGTTCATCCGGTTGCCTTCGTCCAATATGCAGATGCCGCCGGTAATCATCGCGGTAACAAGCGGCGAGGCGTGATAGGCGATCTCGCCACCTTGGCTTAGCACCGGCGTGATCAGCAAGTCTTCGGGCCGCGTGTCGGCGGTGCACTGGTAAATATACAGCGGACGCCCTTGCGCCTTGGCCGCCGCGATCGCCAATTGAGTCTTGCCCACTCCGGGCGAACCGATCAATCGAGGCGTTAGCGGAAGATCCGAATCGTCGACCGAAATCCAGCAGGCCAACAACTGCATCAACACTTCTTGCTGCCCGATCCATTGCCCGGCAGCTTCATAGGGATGCGACAGTTTCAAGCGAACGCCATCGATCTCGATATGCCCGGGCGTGACGTGTTGCGCCGTGCCAACCTCGGGTCGGTGTTTTTGACTTGGTTGCGAACCGCTCATCCTTGAATTCTCATTTCGTTCGAGTCTAAGCCATCAGCAGATGACTTGTGTTGTTTTGCGGGGGTCGTCGTACGAGGTTTCAAATGTGGCAAATCAACTCTCTCCTCTTCAGTGTACTCGCGTTCGTCACCGGCATACTCGCTTCCCGATTTAGCGATGCCGCCGCCGCCCAACTCGACTTGCTCGGCCCGAACGGCATCAAAAATAGCAGCGATATAGTTGTGAATCGAGTGATCGGCAAAGTGGTCTATTTTCCAGCGTCGCAATCCGTGGACAAACCCCCACCAGCGATCACGCCGCTTCATCAACAGGTTCAGTCGCCCGAGCTGGCCGTTGCGATCAATGTAAACCTCGCTGCCGCAGTGGCGATAGCCGAGCAGCAGCGGTGGGACGCGTGTGACAATGTCGTTGTTGTTGACAAAACGAAAATGATCCAGCGCGACGTAGTTAACGTAACGGTTATCGCCGACCCGCGGGCTGCCGTACGTATAAAGTTGTTCGGGATTGGATTGAATATGCGATAAAAAGCAGCGACCCGAGCAAATGGTTGCCATGGCACCACCGAGCGAGTGACCACAAAACCATAACGGTTGCTCGTTACTCATCAGCGCCGTTTCGATCATCGGCCACAGATCGTCGACTTCGCGTTTGAACCCGCGATGCACGTTGCCAATCGTCTCGGCGACCACCGACGCTGCGTTGGCATCGGCTTGGATATCGTTCCACTCGTTCGGCTCGGTGCCCCGGCAGGCGATCACGCAGTCAAAATCGTTACGAAAACGATACGCTTGCGACCCGTCTCGGTCGTAAAAGGTGACATCTTCAAAACCGGCGACTTTTGCGGCACGCCGTGCTTCGTCCTCGTCGTTGTACGAGATCATTGACAATTCGGCGAATAACAACGCACGCTGCAGAAACGTCAAATCGCGAATCGGACCGCGGACCTTCGAATGGACGACAAAGGCCACTTCACCGGGGTCGCTGATCAGATTGTTTACGGTTTCTTCGATCATGAATGCCGTTCCCTTTGCTCTGAGACGAATGCTAATTCGATCGTGTGATCTCGTTCGGCTCAAGCGGTTCCCCAATTTTCGGGTGTCCACCGTCGACGTCAATTTGTTGCGTCAGATGTCGACGCCAATTTTCATCATCCACTTGCGGGAAATCGGAACGAAAATGGACGCCACGTGATTCGTTTCTCGCCAATGCCGAACGGACCACACATGACGCAACCAACAACATGTTCTGCAATTCCCAGCCTTCGACGGTATCAAATTGTCGCGACATGACGTAAGCCGCAAAGGAGCGGATCGAATCTTCGGCTTCGCGCAGCCCCTCGGCATCACGCTCGACACCGGCCCATCGCCCCATCAAACTTTTTAGCGACACTCGCACGTCAGCGACATCGAACGATTCACGTTGCAGATGGATAGGGTGCTGGATCGGTAACGCTTCAAGTTTGTTGACACTTTCCGCTGCGGCGCGTGAGGCGGCTTCGCCGGCATGGGCGCCGTAGACCAAACCTTCGAGTAAACTGTTGCTGGCCAAACGGTTCGCCCCATGCAGCCCGCTGCTAGTCGCTTCACCGGCGGCCCACAGCCCCGGCAAACTCGTGCGGCCTTGGCGGTCCACCGTCACTCCGCCGATCATGTAGTGAGCCCCTGGACGAACAGGAATCCGATCACTGGTAATGTCCAATCCGAACTTGGCACACGCCTCGGCGATCCCAGGGAAACGTCTACGAACTTTGCCCGCATCGAGATGCGAAAGGTCCAAGTAGACGCAGGGATGTTTAGTCACGTTCATTTGCCGGATGATCGACTGGCTGACGATATCACGCGGTGCCAATTCGGCGCGTGGATCGTACTCGGGCATGAACCGGTGCCCGGCGGCATCGACCAAATGAGCTCCTTCGCCCCGAATCGCTTCGGTGATCAACGAACGCGAAGAACCAGCGATGTACAGCACCGTGGGATGAAATTGGATGAATTCCATATCACGCAATTGCACGCCGGCGCGATAGGCAATGGCCAACCCGTCACCGGTCGCGACCGGCGGATTGGTGGATTCACGATAAACTTGCCCGGTCCCTCCGGTACAGAGAATCGTTTCTTTGGCCCACACCATCAACGGTCGGTTATCAGGCCCGACGATGATCGCGCCGCGGCAACGTCCTTCGTAGGTCAACAGGTCGACGGTAAAGGCGTTATCCCAAATCTCGACGTTCGGCAAACTGCGAGTGCGATCGATGACCGCACGCATGATCTCGGCTCCGGTCGAATCGCCTTGCGCATGCACGATCCGTTCACGACTGTGGCCCCCTTCGCGACCGAGCGATAAGATGCCATCGGATTCGTCGAAACGGGTTCCCCAGCGGATCAACTCTTCGATCCTGCGGGGGCCTTCGCGAATCACCATATCGACGGTGCCGCCATCGCAAAGATTTCCCCCTGCATCCATCGTGTCGATGACGTGGTCTTCGAAACGGTCGTCGGGATCGACGACCCCGGCGATGCCGCCCTGCGCATAATTGCTATTCGATTCACGCAGTTTGTCTTTGGTGACCACCAATACCGAACGATTGGATTCGACCGCGTTGGCGGCTCGCAAACCGGCTAGACCACCCCCGATGATCAAGACATCGGTGAACCGATGAAGCGATCGTCGTGTATCAAAGGGCATCAAATAACGGGGGGTCATCATCAACGTCGTCTCTCTCCGGTGGCTTCGCATATCGACATACTGCTGTTATAGCGGATAGGCTGGTGGACCATGAGTACCGGTAGCGGTGCATTCCCAAACCTAGCGAAACCGTCGTGGGCCCGAAGTCGCTACGACCTGAAAAATCGAACCGCTTTGCCGGAAATGCTCGAGCTTCGGCAAACGGATACACGAAAATTCCGAATTCATCCGCCAGCCGGCTCATTTCCAGTAAGAATGAGAGAACGACTTCGCCGTGTCAGCGGCGTCCCGTACCCGGCGTTCCCCGAACCCCACCGCCGGCGTCGCCAGCCCTATCCATGTTGGAATCACAATAAAAAATCCATGAGTGAACTCAAACGAAGTTTGTTCGGAAGCCGTTCTCGCAGGCGTTCCAGCGAAGATCCTGTCGACGAAACGATGGATGAATCGAGCGAAACCGGTGCATTGCTTGACGCCGAGATGTCCGAAACTCAGGACGGGACAGCTTCGCCCGAGCGGCGAGAGAAGCTGCGGCTGGGCAAACGATTGTTGTCCAAGAAGAATCGCAAACGGCGAAAGCGAAAGTTCAATCTCGCGGTCTTGCCCACCCTTTTGACGCTCGGCAACGCCGTCTGTGGGATGGCCGCGATCTCGGTAGCGATGAGCGATTCGTTGGCACGTGAACCCGAAGAAAAACTGTTCGTTGCTGGAGTGCTGATTTTCGTGGGGATGGTTTTTGATGCGTTGGATGGTTCGGCCGCACGGCTGACCGGTCAAGAAAGCCGTTTTGGTGGCGAGTTAGATAGTTTGTGTGACGCGATCACCTTTGGAACCGCCCCAGCCGTGATCGTGTGGCGAATCAGCGACGTCTTTCCGCAAAAACTGAGCTGGGCCATCGGAGTGCTGTTCACCCTTTGTGTGCTCATCCGCTTGGCGCGTTTTAACGTCGAAACCGATGACGACGATCCTCATGACGGTTTCGAGGGACTGCCAAGCCCGGCTGCCGCTGGGACGATTGCCGCATTTGCCATCGCCATGCCCGACTTGGCGTCGATCGCCACCGACCCGGTCTATCCCGAATTTGTCCATCGGATTGCCCAGTACGCGTTGCTGTCGGCTCACTACGTGATCCCCTTTCTCGCGGTTGTGTTGGCCTACTTGATGACATCACGCTTCCAATATCCGCACGTGTTCCAGCAACTGGTCAGCGGCCGCTGGTCCACGCATCAGTTTGGACAAGCGTTGTTTGCGATCGTCGGAGGCTTCATCCTGCACTGGGTCGCGTTGCCGATCGCGTTCTGCTATTACGCGTTTGGCCCCCCCGTCCGATCGCTTTGGAGCGGCAAACCCCTTCCCCCCGAACCCGCCGCAGCAGACGAATAGAGGCAATTGCAGCGACGGATGGTTTAGCGCGTCATCGCTGCTTTTGCGATTTGTAGCTACGCTCGCCAGAGCGTGGACAAGCGTGGATGGCTGCCGTGCTATGCGATTCACCACCTTCTGGCGAAGGTAGCCAGGAGAAAATGCTTCAAAACGTTGGCCAAAACGGCTCAAGCAATCCGCCATCCAACGTAGGGGGGAGCGAGCGATTAACGCCAGCAAACGTTCGGTTTCAACCGGGCGGTGCTCGCCGGAATCGCAACCAGCACCACCTGCATGAGGGGGCCTTTCGTCGTATTGGTCTTCCTAACCGGTCCCAATTTGTAATAGACGTGTAATAAATGGGTTCAAAATGGGCCGAAGGACTGTTTGCCCGGATACGCTAAACGCTATCCTAACAACGACTTAACGGTCTCCCGAGCGTTGCCGAGTTCGAGTTGACACTCATACAAAAACTGCGATGCTTCGTGGCATCGCGGGCGAAACGTAGGGTAAGCCAGCATTGATATCGAATCAGCATGACTGAGTTTTTCACAGGGTTTCAGGACCAATGAGCACTGTTTCGCCACCGAAGAAGACGAAAACCGCCGAACCGCACCGCAGCCGGCTGTATGACAATTTGGTTCCGGTTTACCAAGGACTATGGCCTGCGGTCGCCAAACGAAATATTCGTAGTGCCATCGCCGCGATGAATATCTCCGCTGGCACCGAAGTGCTCGAGGTCGGGGTTGGCACCGGATTGTCACTGGACAGCTATCCACATGACATTCGGCTTACCGGAGTCGATCTTTCCGAATCCATGCTCGCGGAAGCCGAGCAATTGATCGAGCAAAAGCAATGGCAGCACGTCAACGTATTGTCCATGAACGCCGAGCGATTGACGTTTCCCGACAACAGTTTTGATGTGGTCACGTCGTTTCATACCATCAGCGTGGTGTCAAATCCGCAATCGATGATGAGCGAAATGGTGCGAGTGTGCCGGCCGGGCGGAAAGATTTTGATGGTCAACCATTTTCGTAGCGAGAACTCTTTAATTGCAAAGGTTGTTGACTCCGCCGGAAATATCACCCGCCGACTCGGGTGGCGTACCGATTTGGATCTTCGCGACGTCGTCGCGGGGCTGCCGCTGCGGTTTGACCGCTGCTACAAACCGACGCCGCTTTCGTTTTTCACCATCATGCAAGCAACGGTGACGAAGACCGACGACGTGAACGCATAACGCAGACACATCTTGACCTCAAGTCGTCCGCATTCTATCTCCATTGATTACGCAACGAGGTTGACGCAATTTGTGTTCAACCCGAGATTGCGATCAATGGATTGATATCGCATGAGACGTGGATCACGGACGCCGTTTCTTTTCTTGCTGGCATTCCAGGTTGCCACCTCGTTGGCTGCCGAGCCCATCCAATTGGCCAGCGACACCGCAGCAGTCCCCCCGAGTGAATCGAGTCCTGACAAAGCGGCAATCGAGCCTGATTCCGATGCCGCCAAGTTGATCGATGTCATTGTTGCTCAGCAGAAAAATGCGTTGACCGCGCTGCAAGACTTGCGCGCGAAGGAAGCCGATCTAAAAAACCAGCTTACGAAATTGGCAAGCGGTACGATTGATGACGGCCCTCCCTATTCGATCCTCGTGCTTGACAAACTGAACGATGCGATCGCGGCAAGCAAATCGCAACGAGAGTCGCTTGATGAGTCGCAGCTAGCCGCGCGCGATGCGGTTGAACGATCACGATTGGAAGTGGAAGCCAATAAACGGACACTGCGTCAGATCAAAGAGACCCACCATGCTGCGGTTTCCGAATCGACCAAAGCGATCGAGCGAGAAATCCGATTCGCCGAAGAGACCTTGGTCTTGCGGCGATTGGAGTTGTCGATCGAAGAGAGCCATCGCTCGATCCACTCGCTCGAGCTGAAAATCAGTGAACGCAAACGCGAAATCGTGTCCAAACAGGTCACATTCGCCAAGCTGACGCTTGATGAAAAAACGGCGGAACTTGATGTCCGCGAGATGGAATTGAATGCGGCCTCGGATTCACTCAAACTTGACCTCCAATATGCCGAGCGTCGCTGGTTAGCGGCACGTCAGGAATTGGACGCCCTGGTCGGCGCCAATCCAATCGCGATCGAGCGTGTCGAGGCACTCAGCCTTGCCAAGCAAACGATCCAGGTCGAACAAGGTGTGGTCAATCAACGCTTGCAACGATTGCCCATGATGCGTGCATCCTGGGACCGACGCTATCGCGTTGCGACAGGACAATCTACCCGAGAAGAGCGGCAGCAGTGGCTCACCGAAACACTCTCACAGCTCGAACAATTATCACGCGAGCGACGAACGCGAGAGCTGAAACTTGCGGCGGCGAGATCATCGCTGGATGCCGTCGCGTCGAAAGCCGACGAGTCGACATCCCAGGATCCCGAGCGAACACGGTGGCTGGATCGACAAAACGAATCGTGGTCAAAACAAATTGAACAATACAACCGTAGTTTGTGGGGAATCGACAGCGCCTCGCGCGCATTAACTCGGTTGCAATCCGAAATCGAGGGAGAACCGTCACGTACCCTTGCTCAATGGATCGAAGACGCCTGGGGATCGCTCCGACGGCTTTGGAATTATGAATTAACCAGCTTCGACGACACTTCACTCACCGTGGGCAAAGTCGCAAGCATCTTGCTGTTCGTCTTCTTCGGCTACTTTGCCGCTCGTTGGCTTAGCCGATTGATGGGACAACGACTGCCCAAGTTCGGAGTCGAGCAAGCGGCCGCCGGAGCGATTGAATCGCTGTCGTTCTATGTGATGTTGATCACTTTTGCGCTGGCGGCACTCCGCTACGCAAATGTTCCGCTGACCATGTTCACGTTTCTTGGGGGTGCGATTGCGATCGGTGTTGGTTTCGGAAGCCAAAACATCCTAAACAATTTCATCAGTGGGCTAATCCTACTTGCCGAACGTCCGATTAAATCAGGTGACTTGATCTTGATCGACTCGACTTACGGCAATGTGACACGGATTGGAGCGCGAAGCACGCTGATTCGCACCGGCGACAACCTTGACATCATCGTCCCCAATAGCAAGTTCTTGGAGAACAACGTGATCAACCTGACGCGAACCGATGATCGATTGCGATCGTCGATCAAAGTGGGCATCGCTTACGGTTCGCCACTCGAAAAAGTGATGCAATTGCTTGAACAAGCGGCTACCGAAAATCCCGGTGTGCATCCTCATCCTAAACCAAGCGTCTCGTTTAACGATTTCGGCGACAGCTCGCTGGCATTTCAAGTCTTCTTTTGGGTCACCGCTCGCAACATGGCACAGATGAGGACAATCGAAACGCAAGTGCGATTAGCAATCGACCGCCTGTTTCGAGAACACGGGATCGTGATTGCCTATCCGCAGCAAGACCTGCACCTCAAGTCGCAAACGCCAATCGAATTCCGACTCGCTCGCGAAGAGAGCGAATGCACCGAGTTCAAAGCCGCAAGCTGACACGCAGCGAAGGCGGCCGTAGAAATGAGGAACGCCACAGCATCCTCTGGCGTCGCGGAACTCGCCAAGAGTTTCGGGGAGCACTCGCCGTGGAACGAGAGCCGTTGACGACTTCCTCTATCAACAATCTCTTACCGAGCTAGCCATTTTCGCTAACGCTGTGAACCATTTTCTCGTAGCTACCTTCGCCAGAAGGTGGTGATTCGTATTGGCCGGCAACCATCCACGCTCTGGCGAGCGTAGCTACAAAACGCAAATGCCGTAATTTGCAGTCTCTAAATGCTTCACACCGCCCTCGTTTT
>NZ_JBFHFD010000342.1:0-9066 GCF_041583735.1 Novipirellula sp. | reverse complement strand
TGACCCCCATTACCGTCCCGATGAACCCGAGGATTGGTAGTGACCAGATGAACACTTTCAAAATCGTGTAACTGCCCGCCACATTGTTGGCATCGATCGCCGATTGCGACTCCATCATCGTGACGGTTTCAGCGGCACTTTTACGGACACGAAAATGTTCGATCCCGCGGACCACGCGGTTGACCAGGAACGTATCGCTGCTGGCTCCGGGAAGCTCGTTGATGTGCAGGATAAAACGGTCAATGGAAGCGACCGTGATCTCCGGCGAAACCTCGGTTGGCAACACGTCCAACAGCATCGCGTCCTTTTGCTTTTTCAGATTCAGCCACTTCAGCCCCAGGATGGCAATCGCCCAAAACATCAGCAGCGTTGTCGGAAAGGGGACCGGTCCCCGCTGCCAAAACAGTTGCCCAAACGCACTGTCTTGGATCGGGTAGGTCACGCCGTACCATAGCACCGCCATGCCACCGCCGATCAGGAAGCTGAGCACCAAGCTGACGTCGCTACTGGCCGAATCGCTGCTGCTGCTGAACCAGCTTTTTTCGCGTCGACGTCGTTTGACTGTTTTCTTGGCCGGAGCCGCTGCGGGTGCCGCGGTCGTTTGGATCGCCGGGGTAACCGCACTCACGCTTTCACTGGTCATGTCCGTTGCGGCCGGCTTCGCACGCGGTTTGCCCGATGCCGGAGTCTCGCTGATCTGGATGCCTGGGAAAGCCGGTTCGGGTTCCGGCGGAGCGGTCTCGGGAATTCGCACCGTCGCTCGGCAATAGGGGCAAGCGCGACTTTTGCCTGCCAAACTTTCGGAAACCTTCAGCGATTTGTTGCAGCCAGGACAGGAGATCTTAAAAAAGGACATTCGTTTTCCGCAAAAGGCAGAGTGGGAGGCAGAGGTGGGAGAGGCAACGAGACAAGCGTCTTCATGTTATAAACAGACGCCGAGGTGGAATCAAAACGATAGCGGCCGGTAAAGCAGGCAATCTTGATCGTACGCCGGAAATATTGTCGCGTCCGACAATATTCAACGTGTCCCCGCGGTGTTTCGTACTCGCCGAGACGTCCGTATTCTAACCAAAAACGTCGCATTTGCGCGAGACACTGTCATGCCTCCGCAGCGGGGGGGGGCTGGATGCGTTCGCCGTTTTGGTCAGCAAAGCGACCGCACTTCGAAGCGAAACTCGTCAAGTGTGTCGGGGGGATTTTAGGGTGGCTACCTTCGCCAAAAGATGGTGACGCGAGTTGAGTGCCAACGATCCACGCTCTAGCGAGCGTAGCTATCGAAAATCGCGAGATGACGATCACCCATTTGGGTTGCGGCGATGGTCCGATCGTGTGGTGGCAACTACGCGACTAGATCCAAGATCCGCCGCATTTCCGCTACCGCGTCACGCATTCCGACCATCACGGCGCGGCTGATAATCGAGTGGCCGATGTTCAATTCGATCATGTTTGGAATCGCCGCAACGGGGCGTACGTTGGCGTAGTTCAAACCGTGGCCTGCATGCAGCCGCATGCCTCGTTCCGATGTCTTTTCGCCCGATTCGATCAAACGCCGAAGCTCTTGGGTTTGCGCCGCACCGCGAGCCAAGGCGTACGGGCCGGTGTGCAATTCGACCGCATCCACTCTTAAATCGGCGGACGCTTGGACCTGTTCCAAATCTGGATCGATAAACAGGCTGGTCAGGATGCCTTCGCCCTTCAATTTTTCGATCGCATCTCGGATGCGACCTTTGTCACCCACGACGTTCAGTCCCCCTTCGGTCGTGACCTCTTCTCGGCTTTCGGGGACCAGCAGCGCCCAAGTCGGTTTGACCCGGCATGCGATCGCGACCACTTCGTCGGTGCAGGCGATCTCGAGATTCGTTTTGACCGTGACGGTTTGCATCAGCACCTCGACGTCACGTTCTTGGATGTGTCGACGGTCTTCACGCAAGTGGAATGTGATGCCGTCGGCACCCCCTTGCTCGGCAAGCGCCGCGGCAATTACCGGATCAGGTTCATAGGTGCGCCGTGCTTGGCGAACGGTTGCGACATGGTCAATGTTGACGCCGAGTTCAATCATGTTGGGGGGGTAGCTGAGGGGGGGTATGGAAGCCGTGGCTTGCGGTAAAACGGCAAATCTACCATACGAAACGTGAATTGAAACTTAGATGCAATCAATCAGCTCGCGTCGCAACCAGCGAATTTCTTCGGAGATGTCTTCGGCGAGACTACGTTTTCGCATCGCGTCCGGCAGCACGCTCCAGGCGTACGTTTCCACTTCGAGGTGTCCCGTAAAATCAATCGACGAGTCACTGCGGAGCAAGGTTCGCAGACAGTCACGCACTTCATCCTGGCTGGTCGTTAGATGTCCGAATCGTTCCAGGAAGATCGGGACATGAAAATGGACGACCCATCGTTTGTCGCCGCATGCTGGGTCACCCGATGCGGGCGCCCGCGAGATGAGAGCGGGTAGGTCTTCGGTCAATGCAAATTGGTCGTCGCCGGTAATACGTCCGGTTTGATGCAAGTAGCGATCTTCGGCAAACTTGCTCAGTTGCTCGATCGCTTCTTGCCGCCGACCGAGCGACATCGCGTCCCATTCTGCGACAATCGCACTGCTGACTTGCACTTTTCCGATCGTAATGCCGGCGGATGCATAGCGCTGAAGCACGTCGGCTTGTGATTCCATCATGACCGCCGCATGGCATACATCGTGGCACACGGTGATGTGCCGGCGATGCATCGGTTTGTCGAGGTGTTTATCAAACCAATCCACGATATCTTGGCTTGTGTCCAAGATGCAGCCGGGTTCGGGTTCGATCGCAACGACGATGCGGCGACCGGTTTGTTCTTCCAATGCCGCCAAGAACTCCGCCAATTGACGGAGGTTTTCTGCAGCAGCCTCAAGTTGTTCGGCGGTGACTTTGTCCGACGCCCATCCGATCGGTAAGGTGCTAATCGAGCCGACGGTTTGCGATTGTGGCAGTAGTTCAGTGAGGATGACGGCGAGCTGTTTGGTGTAAGTCAATCGACTCAGGTCCCACCAAGTGGGTTGATAGACTCGGTGTTTGACAACGTCTTGGTGGAAATTGTCGTACGGGAATCCGTTGATCGTGAACGCTTCGAGCCGATGTTCGTCGAGAAAATGACGCAGTGGTTTGGCGCCGCCATCAAAGCATTCACCGGCCGCTTGGGCAGGCAACCAAAGTCCAACCCCAAGGGGCGTGTCGATGGGAAGACTTGACTGCACCGGCACGGCGTACTGAAGCAAATTTTGGCGAATGGCCGGCAAATCCATGCCTGCATGCACATTCGTGCAATAGCCAACGGTAAAACTCATCAATCTCTCCTAACTGAATTTTTGAACAGATCCTTAGATCATAGCATTTTGTTGCGGTGTGTCGGTGGGCGACACGTTGCATCGGTGGCATTCGTAGCAATAACGCGGTTCCGCAGTCAACTCGCAGCCCATCACTGTTTCTGCCACTTTTTAGCTGCTTGGGGGGCTGTTGGCGATGGGCTGTAGCCCGAGCCTCACCCGTTCTTTCTCGGGGACCAAACGATTCACCAGCAGGGCTGCATCGCGATTACTTGTTTCGAGTTCGCGATACGCCGCCTGCAACTGAGTCCGTGTCTCGCCAAGTCGCTTCGAATCATTCATCTGTTCCAGCACCAAACAGCGCTGAGTTAATGCCAAGGTGCGGTACAGTCGATCGATCCTAGGGTCCGCACTGAGCCGTTCGAGTACTGCTGCGGCTTGTTTCCATTGTTTCTCGCTGGACAAAAAACGAGCCAACTGCAGCATGCTTTTGGCGTAGTAATTGGTGTTGGTCGAGTTGGCTTCGGGGGGAAAGTTCTCAGAAACAGCCAACCAACCCGCTTCGTCATTGCGGGTCAGCGCGACAAGGTATTGTTCCTGCACCGAATTGGTTTGCGGGACTTGGTCCGGGCGTAACAAGCGGCCGATACTTTTCGCAGGCCGCGACAACATCACGGCGGTCGTGGCACCGGTGCACAGCAGCGGCAATAGGATCACGGCGGCGTAGCGGCGCAAACGCTGATTGCGACGACTGCGTGCTTCGTCCGTCACCCGTTGCAGCCGAATGGTAGCAGCCGCAGTGCCCACCGTTGCACCTGTCGGAAATCCTGCGTCCGTTGCCTGGGACTGGATCGATTCAAGCAGTTCGCTGGCAGATTGAAAACGGTCCTGAGGCCGTTTGCGGATCAATTTCATCACGATCGCAACCAACCACTCGGGAATGTCGTGCGTTCCCCGAGTCCGGTCGAGTGGCTGCGGTGTCTCGTGCAAATGCATCACCGCAAGCGCCAACGGATCGTCGGCTTCAAACGGTGGACGTCCGGCAAGCAGGTGATACATCGTCACCCCGAGCGAGTACAAGTCGCTGCGCACATCGACGGTATGCCCTTGGACTTGTTCGGGACTCATGTAACGTGGCGTGCCAAGTGTCAGCCCGGCTTGCGTCAAGTCGCCTCGCGTTGCATCGGCATCTAATCCAAGACGCGCTAATCCAAAGTCGGCCACCTTCACGATGCCGCGATCGGATCGCATGATGTTTTCTGGCTTGATATCGCGATGCGTGATCGATGCCTCCGACGCAACCTCGAGCGCCGAGGCGACGCCGACGATGACTTCGATCGCTTCGTCGACGGTCAACGATCCTCGTTTGGAAAGTACGCTGCGAAGATTTTCGCCGTCGACTAGTTCTTGGGCCATGTAATGAAATGAATCGACACTGCCCACGTCATAGACTTGGACGATGTTCGGGTGATTTAATTTTGCGGCCGCCTTGGCTTCGCGGCGAAACCGAGTGACGTAATCTTTGTCGCGCGCGTAGTCGCTGCGCAGGATCTTGATGGCGACGTCACGGCCCAACGTCAGATGACGCGCCGAGTAAACGTCGGCCATCCCGCCACGTCCAAGTTTCCGCAGAATTTGATAGTCGCCGAGTCGGCATCCAATCAATTTGGACGAAGCCAGATCGGTATCATCGGGAGGTGTCGGCAAGGGCGTTTCGGAAGTCAATGAATTTTCTCTCCAATCCGAACAAGCACCCGATTCATGCTGCCAGAATCGAGGCCTTGTAAATCAACCGTCACAAATCGGAAGCCAATCGTTCGCAATGTTTCGTTTAATTCGGTTGCCAGCGGGCCGGCGAGTAAGCGTTGAAGTTCCGTTTGCGGGACTTCGACACGGGCGAGTTCGTCGTGGTGCACTCGGACCCGCACGTCGCTGAATCCGCGATCACGTAACCATGATTCAGCTTGTTCGACGCGTGCTAATCGCTCGGCCGTCACCTGGACGCCGTACGCCACTCGGCTCGCCAAGCAGGGGGATGCGGGCAATTCGGCGTTTTCGAGGCCAAAAAATCGAGCCAACTCACGGACGGCTTGTTTGCCGAGTCCGAGATCGGCCAGCGGCGTTTGCACGGCAGCCCGATTTCCCGCTTCGATCCCAGGGCGATAGTCGCCCAGGTCGTCGGCGTTGGTGCCCGAAACCAACACGGTGGTCGGATCATGGACCGCCAATTGGGCGAGGGTCCGGTACAGCGTTTCTTTGCAATAAAAGCACCGCCGGGTGTCGTTGCGGATGTACTCTTCGCGATGGCCTTCGTCGGTGGCGACCAGCTGCTGATGAATGCCAATTTGCTGGGCGATTCGGGCTGCCCATTCCCGTTGCCACTGCGGCACGCTGGGCGAGTTCGCGGTCACGGCCACAAGCGAATCTAAATCCGCACGCATCGCGGCAGCCGCCACGACACTGCTGTCCACGCCTCCGGAAAACGCCACTGTGACGCGGCGAAATGATGCGATCCGCCCGATCAATCGCTCGGCGTTAGAGGAGACGCTTGACATGGTATTAAGGCAAAATTGGAAAAAGAGACAATCATTTTTCGCGTAGCAGACGAGCCCCCGCCCCCCCATCTTGTAGTGGGCGAGGCCACGAGTCCCGCCATCTGTAGTGGACGAGGCCACGAGTCCCGCCATCTGTAGTGAACGAGGCTACGTGTCCCGCCCCAATTCCGCAAGGACTCGTTGCCTCGTCCACTCCGGTCTACTCGAGATCTAGCCTTTGGACGTGTCTAAACAACGGATTTCGTTACCGACTCTAAGCAATAAACGTCCGTTTGAATATGCCGGCGTCGCGCCGACGGGGCCGCCCAAATCGACTTGCCCGAGTTTCTCGAAACGGTCACTGGCCCGCAGCAGGGTTGCTTTGCCATCCAGACTGATGATCAACATCGTGTCGTCGACGATGATGGGCGAGGCTCCGAAATTGCCGCCGATACGTTCTTTCCAAATCGTCTCGCCAGACGTGACATCAACGCACGACGCGATCCCTTTGTCGTCAATCATGAACAATCGGTTGCCTTTCTTCGCCGGGGTGGGGACGTAAGGCGATCCTCGGTCGATTCGGTAAACTTGTTCGGGTTGCTCGTTTTTTGATTGTGGAATGCGAACCGCGACAAGATGGTTTCCACCGCCTCCGCTGCCCGCAGTTGCAATCGCCAGGTCGCCCACGACCAATGGGGTGCTGCAGCAGCGTGCACCAAATACCGGCAGACTCCAGAGCATTTCTCCCGTTTTTGCGTCCAAGCCAAACATACCGTTTCCGGTGTTGGCGTTGATCACTTGTGCGGCTCCGTCTTTGCCTTGGAAAATGGCGGGCACTCCATAACACGTTCGCGTGGTTTTGAGAGGCGTTTCCCAAACGGTTTCGCCGGTGCGGCGATCAACCGCGATCATGCGACTTTGCCCCGGAGTATCGCCCGGCTTTAACTGTTCGCCCTGTTGTGAATTGAACAGGATCACGAGCGAACCAAAGATCCGCGGTGACGTGCCGAAGCCATGTTGGCTTTGCCAGGTTCCAAAATCACGCGACCAAATCTCGTTGCCGTCAAAGTCGAAACACTTCAGCATCGTATGCTCGGGATCACTCCATGAACAAAAGATGTGAGTAGCATCGGCCGACGCAGTGCTGGACGCTGCCGTGTTTCGCGAGTGCAGATGAGTGACGTGGTGTGGATAGGGACGCTGCCAAGCCAATTGTCCGGTCGCCAAGTCCAAAGCTCGGACCGCGATCGTTTGCTTTTTGACATCGGACGCCAGGAATACCACATGGTTATTGGCAACGATCGGAGAACCGACGTTGTAGTCGCCGGTGTCGTGACGCCATGCATAATCGTCCTCGCTCCAACGCTCTGGAAGTGAACCGTCGGCAGTAAACCCCTGGGCATGGGCGCCGTGGAATTCAGACCAAGACGACGGATTCGCGGTTGCACTTTGTTGGGACCGCGGTGATTCAGCAACGATTCGGGCTGGCAATCCGAGTCCGACGAGGATTGCGATCGATAATTTACCAACAAGCCAAGGGGATGACGTCATTTGATTTCCAGGACAATGAAGGTGAACAAAACGGTGGGACGGGGATCAGGTAGGCGGCGTGCAGAGCGGAGTCTGCTGTGAATGCAGGCCAAGAGCGATTGCAGCGGTTGTGCCGATTACGAAGCTTTGGCGTTTTTTTGCAGGTTGCATTGTAAGCGAAACCTCGCGCTGCGTCCGTACGCGACCCATCCCCCGGGCTAGATTTTCAGGTGAATCCCTCATGAAAATCTCCACGGTGATGGCCCCAATATGTACCGAGTCGAATGTTCGAGCAGCCTGAACGACCTGTTCGGAAATCCCGAGAGCTGGAATTCGCTTTCGGACGGAATTCCCTTTCGTCAAACCTGCTGGCTCAAGCCGTGGTGGGACCAGTTTGGCGACGCGTTGGAAGCGTACGTGGTGGTGGCCCGAGATGATCAGGGGCAAATTTGCGGGATTTTGCCGCTCTGTCGACAGCTCGCTTCTCCGCGAACGCTGCGTTTTATGGGGGATAACAACGCTTGTACCGATTTTGCCTCGATTCTTTTGGACTCCAGCGCTACCGCCGCCCAAAGCATTGTCGATGCGATGGTCCAATTTTTGTGTCTTCATGCAGGCAGTGACTCCTACGGCTGGGATTTTCTCGAGCTCGATGGCGTCAGCGCCGCCGATCCCATTATGCGATCCTTCTCTGCGTCACTTGCGAAGGCGGGAGTGATCGTTCATGCGCAATCACGCATGAGCACCTGGTTTCTGAAGTCGGCTGAATCGTGGGAGCAACAGTTGAGCAACCATAGCAAACGGACTCGCAAAAAGACCAAAGGGTTCCTCGAAGCGGTGGACAAAACCCCCGGAATGCAGCGTGTCCTCGCCCAGTCGGCCGAGCAGGTGGACGAGTTCATCGGCGCGATGATCGAACTGCATCAACGCCGCTGGAACGCGGTAGGCGAACCAGGGTCCTATGCCGACAAACGACTCCGCGATTTCGTGATCCAAATAGCTCATGAAATGTTCCAGAGTGATCGTTTGTATCTGCCGGTACTGTGGTTGGACGGCCGGATCATCGGCGGCGAGCTGGGGATTCTTTCGGATGATCTGCTGTACATTTACAGCAGCGGTTTTGATCTGGACGCATCCGAACTCGAGCCTGGCCGGATTCTCGCGGTGAACACACTGAAGTACGTTCACGATCAAGGGCTTCGTGGGATCGAATATATGAGAGGCGACGAACCCTACAAGCCCCGCAGCGGCGCCGAGCCGACACCGCTACTGCAGTTACGAGTCGTCGCACCCCGCTGGTGGGCCAAGGTGTGTCACAGTGCCTGGTCCGCGCAATTCGAGCTGAAGCAATGGGCTCGTCGCCGCACTGGCCGCGAGCTCGTCAAAGTCGTCGACATGGCACTGACGTCTTAATGTTGCGAGAACGCGGGTATTTGTCTTAGCCGCGATTCTTTGCGCACGTCGCGTTCACCGACGACGGTTTCAGCTTGGAAAGCGGACCGAGAATGGTTTGCTGAATCGGCGCCCCGTCTCCAACTATTTCGTGCCCTGGATCGATATCGGCACCGTTAGAGGAGTTGGGGGATGAGTGGCAGATCCAAAATCACATGGTCGGTTCCTCGCTGGGCGTTTGTGCCCCAGCTTTGGCAATCGCTACGCCGCTGCATACTGAATCGTCATGCGATGCGGAACATTTGCGTCGGG
>NZ_JBFHFD010000341.1:0-9089 GCF_041583735.1 Novipirellula sp. | reverse complement strand
CTCGAGCTGCGATGGATTCTGCTGTTTAATAGACAGAAAGATTGGTGCGACAGAAACATTTCGTGATGCAGGCTGGGCGATCTTAATCTTCCTGTCGCACCAATGTTTCTGTCGTTTTTTGCTGCCTGACCAGACCGAGTGATCGTTGATTCGTGAATCCGGTGACTGATAAGATGGCGGTTTTTTAACAAGTAGAACGAACACACCGATGCAACAAAAAATGCGCCCAGGACGAACGCGCCAATCAACGTGTGCGTCAGTCGATCGACCGAGGATGGATTGAGCACCATCTGCCAAAAATCAGTCACCTCCGCTCTCGGCATCATCTCGCCTTGCACGTCATGCCAAACGATGTGATAACCGGCGGGCGTTTGTTGCCAGCTGTTGGCGACGACGATCCAAACGGCACTGAAGACCGATCCCAGAAACACCATCAACGTGCTGAACAGGTGCATCTTCACGCCGACACGGTCCCAGCCGAACACCAACACCGCTAGAAAACCACTCTCCAGAAAGAAGGCGAAAATGCCTTCGGCGGCCAAGGCCGATCCGAACACGTCGCCGACAAAGCGTGAATAAGCAGCCCAATTTGTTCCAAACTCGAACTCCATCACGATGCCGGTCGCCACTCCCATGGCGAAATTGACGGCAAAAACACGAGTCCAGAACCGTGCCGCCGCCTCCCATGCCACATCGTGTGTGCGAAAGTAACGCCATTCGCACAGGAATAGCTGCAGTCCCAAACCGATCGAAAGCGGAGGGAACAAGTAGTGGAACATGATCGTGAGCGCGAACTGCAGTCGGCTGAGTATTTCAACGTCCATCCCTTTTCCTTGTCGAGCGTGGTCCCACTTATTGTCGCGTAAAACACGCGTCCGCAAAGATGTGGCAGATAGACTCACCACGTTACACGCGAGTCGATCGACCGCATGGCTTCACGTGTCTTATGCCACGTGCATCTCCACTGAAAAACTTTGTGCAGCTACGCACAGTTGTTGCGGCTTAACCGTGCGTTACGGATCATCGTAGCGGACTGAAAGCGAAGAATTCCTTTACAATAAGAGATGGCATCCGAATTGCCATAACCTAGTACTGCAAGCGACGTTTAACGTGTCTTTGCAGGCACGCGATCGCATCCTCATTCGATGCCTACCGGAGTTCATCATGCGTGTATTACTAGCCAACGATTCCTCGCAACACTCCAAGGCGGCTGCCGACTACCTATTGTCGTTGCCGTTTCGTCGCCCGATCGATTTGGATATCGTTTCGGCGGTGGTGCCACCGATGATGATCGATTCGGGGACAATGTTAATGCCAACGGATTTGGGGTTGTTCATTGACGAAGAGTGTGAAGCGGCGAAACAACGGGTCGAGGAAACCGCAACAGGGTTAAGTGGCCCGGTGCATTCGTTACAGACTCATGTTCCGGTGGGATCTCCGTCGACCGAACTACTAAAGGTCGCCGAGGACACCGATGCGGATTTGATCGTCTTGGGAGCGGTCGGTCACTCGGCCCTCGAGCGTGTATTGCTCGGCAGCATTTCCGATTATGTGGCGACGCACAGCGGTACGTCGACTTTGATCGTCCGTCCGCTGCGTGAATCAAGCGAAGCACCTTCGCTACGGAAGATCGTCATCGCGTTGTCGGGACGCCCCGAAGACCAACGAATGATCGATTGGCTGCGACCCTTCAAATGGGCTGGCGGAATCGAAGTCCATTTAGTTCGGATTCTGCATGTCAATTCGTTTTATCGACAAGACATTCGGCAAAAGGCATCCGAGTTTTGGACCGACTATTTGAAGCAAGCCAACGAGCACATGTTAAGCCTCGAGTCTGCGGTCCAAGAGATGGGGCTGGACACCGAAACCCATCTGGTCGAAGGAGACCATATTGGTGAGACCTTGGTGGAGTACGCCGACGAGCACGGCGGTGATCTGATGATGATTGGTGATAGCGATAGCGGATTGTTGACGCGTGTGTTTTTAGGCAGCACGTCACGATATGTGCTTCGCCACGCACACTGCAGCGTGTTGATCGTGCGTGACAAACATGATCACCGCGAAGCAAAGCAAGCAGCCGCAGCGAAATCACACGCGACGGCGCACTAGCAAATCGTTCGAACGTTGCCGTGTTATGCTTAGCGGAAGCTGCGCAAGCGAAAGTGGATGGTATTGGACGCCAGTAGAGCGGTCTCGTTTGAACGGTTTACTCGCTGCGGTCGAACGACTTGCGTCTTGCCGTGACCGAAGTCGATCCTATCACCAGATCATTTGCGGAATCGTCGTTACGAAGAGGCATTGCATGATTCTTTGGTGTCTTGTGGTCGCCCAGTTCGTGCTCGCGACGGCGATCGTACTGTCCGCTCAATGGGATCCGTTGCCGTGGTTGCAGCTGGCATTGGCGTCACCGGGAATCGCTCTGGCCATTTCGGCTTGGGCTGCGGTGGGGCTACGTAAAATTCGTGTGCATCCGAATCCGACCGAGAAAACACGGCTCGTTACGAGCGGCCCCTATTCGTTGGTGCGGCATCCGATGTACAGCGGTTTGCTGTGGTTCACGTTGATGTTGCTGGTGCCGACCATCTCGGTGTGGCGTGTCGTGGCGTGGTTCGCGTTATTAGCAGTGCTGGTGGTCAAGGCAAATTATGAAGAAAATGCGATGAGTGCGAAGTTTCCGCAGTACCCGCACTACACGAAAGAAGTCGGGGGGCTCATTCCTAAGTTTTCAGGAAAATTGCTGGATTAGGTCTGCGTGCTCTGGCGAGTTGCCGATCGATGCATTGACCATGCGGAACTGATATACTTTGGCGAATATGTCGGTGGGCCGAATGCCGGTGTGTTCGGTTCTAGATTCCAACCCAACCGTCTCTGATCTCTTGCGGAACCCTGCTATGCAACGAAAAGATGCGAAACAGTTTGATCAAAAAGTTCTCGACCTCTACGACGATTATGCGCACGGACGATTGAATCGCCGCGAGTATGTTAGCCGATTGGCTGCATTTGCGGTGGGGGGGCTGACAGTGGAAGCGTTAATGGCAAACTTGAGTCCCAACTACGCGTGGGCTCAACAGGTGAAGCCCGATGACGCTCGCATTAAAACGGAAACCGCTACGTACGCCTCACCTCAAGGTGCGGGGGAGATGAAGGGCTTGCTTGCTCGCCCGGCTCAGGGGACCAAGTTTCCTGCGGTCTTGGTCATTCACGAAAATCGTGGATTGAATCCGTATATCGAAGACGTCGCGCGTCGCTTGGCTATCGACGGATTCCTAGCGTTTGCACCCGATGCGTTGACACCGCTGGGGGGCTATCCCGGCAACGACGACGAAGGCCGCGCGATGCAGGCCAAGCGTGATCGCGATGAAATGACTCAAGATTTTATCGCGGCGGCCAAATTTTTGGACACTCATGAACGGTCCACTGGCAAAGTGGGGACCGTCGGATTTTGTTTTGGCGGTGGAATGGTGAATCAATTGGCGGTCCAGATTCCTGATGTCATCGATGCGGCGGTTCCGTTTTACGGTAGCCAGCCCGATGCCAGTGACGTGTCAAAAATTGATGCTCCGTTGTTGATTCACAATGCGGAACTGGATCGTCGTATCCTGGCGGGCGCGCCAGCGTTCGAACAGGCGCTGAAAGAAAACAACAAGCCATTCGAAGCGTTTGTGTACCCCGGAGTGAACCACGGTTTTCATAACGATACCACTCCACGTTATGACAAGGACGCTGCCGCGTTAGCTTGGCAACGTACGATCGCATTCTTCAAAAAGAACTTGGTCTAAAGGGCGTGGGACGCCAACGGTGCTTGAAACCCGCGTCCGCCGCAAGAGTCGAAAGCATCGATTGTATTACTGAAGGATTTTCAATTTGACGTAGCCTAGGCTTCCAGCCTGGGTTTGCAGTGATTCCCAGGCTGGAAGCCTAGGCTACGTGAATTCAACAAACCTACAGTCATAAGATCGACATCCCAAGGCGCTGGGCGTTTGCCAGCGGCCTTGGGATGCTGGGCGTTTGCCAGCGGCCTTGCGATGCTGGACGCCTGGCTGTAAAAAACACTCGAACTCCCCCAAAGCGACGGGGCTGATCTAGTCGGCGATTTTCTTGATTTCAAAGAAACACCACGAACACGCCGTCCTTGCGACGACACAGGTGACGTCGTGGTGAGGACGGTCTTTGCGTGGAATCTGGCTTTATTAGGGTGTTTTTGCATTGGCACAGATTTTTGCATACGCACAGAGGGTGCGTTGGTTGGAGATTCGACGGGAGCGCTTTTGCTGCCAAAAGGAAACCTCCCTTGCAGGACCCCACAATGAAACGTTCACTCGCAATCGTCTTCTTCTTCTGCTGCAATGACCTTACCGGTTTCCGCGCCGACCGCGTCGGCTGCAGATTATTTCCATCGGCACGGGGTGGGGGTCACGGTCGCCATGCGAGCCGGTCGCATCGTGGATACGGGTATCCGCATAATGGGCACGGGCATTCCTCGCACCCTGGTTACGGCAGCTATTCCTACTCGCCGAGTTATCAATACGGTGCGAATGATGTCGGACGATCCTCTCGTTACCCGGCCTATTCGCAGGGATACAGGCAGGGATACGGGGGCAGACGCCATTATGGACAGGGTGGCGAATTGCATTTAGACATCGGCCGCTTCCATCTCGGATTGGGGGACCATCACTGATCGCGGCTCGCCGATTAGAATTGTCCTGTGACGTGACTCGATCCGCCGCGGACGTTTGACTAGGACAGCACGTTGACCTGGTTGGCGATACGCTTCACGCCAGGGGTGGTGCGAGCGATGGTCAGGACAGAGGTCCTGTCGCTTGAATTTGTCACGGTACCACTAAGTTGCACGTGCCCGTTCTCGTCACTGACGACTTCAATTTCGCTGAAGCCTAGTCGTTGCAGCGACGCACGCAATCTCGATTCTATACTGTCTTTCATGACTCAGCCCCTATCGTGGGTGCCCCCTTAATCTGTCCGTGCGTTGACCGGCCCGAAGCATACACGGAATCCGCCAGCAATAGCAATCCGGTTAAGTATTAAACGTTGGCCCAGTCAGCCCCCCTTAGCGTGCTATCGGCGGGGGAGGCGGTAATTGCAGGGTCGCGGCGTCTTGAGTCAACGATTGCTGGTACAGCTTCAGCAAATTGAATACCGACTGGAACTCCGGCCTGTTTGATAGCCCCTGGAAGCGGGGGTCGCTGTTGGCGACGTTAAAGTGATCCAGGGTGATCTGGAGTTGCTCGGGTGTCGTGGGGGTGCCATCGAGAAAGAGTGACGATGGTAAAGCAAGATAGTTTTTCCACTGATCGTCAAGCATGTCATACAGTTTGGGGGCCAGTTGCACCAATTGAGCTCGCAGGCCCTCGGCATGAGTCGCCGCATGTTGCTGGATCCAGCCGCTTTGTTGGTCTTCAGCGGTGATGGGGATTGGCGGAGTTGCGGTTGTGTTCGCATAACTTGCAACCGTTTGCGTTAACTGATCCGCTAGTGGGGGTACAACGACAGGTTGTCCTGGAGCCGGGCTGCGATAATACGCACCGGTCGACCATGGATCGACTTGCAGGACAGATCCGTCGATGGATACGCCAGCGAAAAGACCGCGGGTCCGCGAGTAGGTGTAGATTTCTGCTTGCAGTTGACCGTCGGTGGCGACGGCGGTTTCCCGTCCCACGGGACCGGCAGCGGCAGCGGCATCGGCGCCGATCGTCAACTTACCGGACAAAATTCCTTGGACACTTCGTTCGGTCTTGAAAACCAAGATGATATCGGACGACTGTACACCGACTTGCCATCCGATGTTTCCCCCGGTCAACGTGATAAAAACCGGAGCGTGCCAAACGCCTTCGGGTTCCCGTACAAACAATAATCCTCGGCCTCGGCGGGCTCCGACGATAAAGCTGCCCTTGATCACGTTGGGGACGATCGCCACCGCGTTGGCGTTGGACAGCATGGCTTGGGGGATACGGTTCAGCGGAGCGGTCATGGCTTCGTTAAACACGACCGCCGAGGCTTGCATGACCTGTTCCTCCAACAACTGCGCGTGGGATGTCGAAGTCAGCCAAAATGATGTCAATACCAGTGTGGTTGCTATGAGGCGACTGGGACGATTCATGGTAAATTTCTTCGCAAAAGTGGGGCGAGATTCCTCAGCAACCTGAATCATGCTCGCAGGTGCCGTGCCATTATGTGCCATGCCATTGAAGTGTAGGGCATCCTGGCAAATAAAAGAACACGAACGGACGATTCAACCACACTTGTTCGGCGACTTCGACACTTGGAGCTTGCGGGATCGACTATAGTAGCGGTGGCAATCAAATCCCTCGAATCAATTCCCTCGAATCCTTTCTTGGATGCAATCACAACGGCGGTGGCGGATGAACCTTCTACGAATGACCCTATGTTTGCTTGCGTTGATGACGATGTGGATGGTCGATGCAACGGCCGAGATGCCCGATTTACGGTTTCGTGCTTTTCTTGCCACGGACACACTTAACCCGCCTGAGGAGGCTTCTGACGATGCACGCGACTGTTTGAGGGGATTGATCTGGTCGCCGAGCGAGTTCGAGGTGTCTTGGGACTCACCCTTGGTAGGCAAAGGGGACGCGCTTGCCATGTTCCCATCGCCCAAGCCGAGTGGTGATTCGCGGAACGATCGCGTGCCGATGGAGTGCTATTTTGCGAGTGATGAGAATGGCGAACCAATCACCGCGCCTGCGGTGGTCGTTGTTCATGAGTCAGGATCCAAGATGGCGGTGGGGCGTGTGTTTGCACGAGGGTTCCAGACATGCGGCGTTCATGCGTTCCTGATCCATTTGCCCTACTATGGAAACCGCCGCGATGCCGAGCAGCATCCGAATCGTCGCATGGTGATCGATGCGATCCCGCAAGCGGTTGCGGACGTCCGGCGTGCTCGCGATGCCGTTGCGGCGTTACCGTTTGTCCAGGATGGTCGCGTGTCACTGCAAGGCACCAGTCTAGGCGGATTTGTCTCCGCAACCAGTGCTTGTTTGGACAGCGGGGCGAAAGGCTGCGGCTATGAAAACGTCTTTATCTTGTTGGCCGGAGGCAATTTGATGGAGGTGATTCAAAGTGGGAAAAAAGACGCTGCAAAATTCCGTCAACAACTCGAGCGATCTGGCCTTTCGCTGGACCAAATCGGTGCGCTCGTCAACCGTGTCGAACCAATGCGTATCGCTCATCGTTTGGATCCCAAGCATACGTGGATCTACTCCGCCGACTATGACCAGGTCGTCCCGATCCAAAACGCAATTGCGCTGGCCCACACCGCTGCACTCGATCCGAGTCATCATGTGAGAATGCTGGGTAACCATTATTCCGGCGTCGTCTACATCCCGTTTGTGATCCCTAAAATGGCCAAGGTCATTCACGAAAATTAGAGCAAGTGCCTAGAGAAATCGCTCATTTGAAGATACGGATTTCAAAAAGGCCAATTGCGATTTCCGTTTCCTAACAACGTGGATCCGAGTATAAAACTACTGGTTAAAAATCATTTCTCGTCTGCCACTCCCCTCCCACCTCTTGCCTTTTCCAATCAATTCACATGTCCCACCCTCCCTGCTCCGCCGCCAACAAACGTACGTCAATTGAATTTCCTCGCCACAAATCAGGTGTTGTCAAAGCGGCCGATCCAGCGATGATAAGCCGTCGCGTTTTTGTCTCCTCGACCGCCGCCGCATTGGCAGCGGCACCCGCACTTGTGCAGGCGAGCGATTCCAAGCCTCGGCGAATCGGCGTGATCGGCCATACCGGACAGGGGAACTTTGGCCATGGCATCGACACGGTATGGCTTGAATTGCCGGAAACCAAGATCGTCGGTGTCGCGGACGCCAATTCGCAGGGAAGGGAACAGGCAAAACAACGACTCGGGTGCGAGCATGCGTTCTCGGATTATCGCGAGATGATCCAGCAGGTCCAACCCGAGATTGTGGCGGTGGGACCACGCTATGTCGATCAGCACCATGCGATGATTATGGCGGCGATCGACGGCGGCGCGAAAGGAATCTATTGCGAAAAGCCGTTCTGTAGTACGCTGCAAGAGGCGGATCAGATCGTTGCGGCGTGTCAGCGTTCAGGGACGCGATTAGCGATCGCTCATCGCAATCGTTACCATCCAGCCCTGCCGGTGACTCGAGCGGCCATCGAGCAGGGCGCCATCGGCAAGGTGCTCGAAATTCGCTGTCGCGGTAAAGAGGACACGCGAGGTGGCGGACAAGACTTGTGGGTCTTGGGGACACACCTGTTCAATCTTGCGGCCTTCTTTGCCGGTAACCCAACGACTTGCTCAGCCACTTACTATGCGGGCGATGATCCCGCCACCATCGCGGACGTATCGCCAGGCAGCGAAGGGATTGGACTGATCGCCGGAAATCGTTTGCATGCGCGGTACGACACGCAAAGCGGCACCCCGGTCTTCTTTGACTCGATCCGTGGCGCTGGAGTGGCAAAAGCAGGATTCGGAATCCAAATCGTGGGAACCGAAGGCGTGATCGATCTGCGAATGGATACCGAGCCGCTTGTCCATCTACTGCATGGCAATCCGTTTCAGCCCACCGCAACGCCACGCCGCTGGGTTAACATCAGCAGTGCCGGGATTGGCAAACCCGAGCCGATCGCGGAGATCAAACGCTTGGTCAGCAAACATATCTTGCCAGCTCGTGATCTGATCGCGTCAATCGACCAAGCTAGGCAACCACTGTGTAGCGACACCGATGGCCGCGTGACGCTCGAAATGGTGCATGCGACGTTTGCGTCCCATGTCCAGCAAGGCCAACGCGTCTCGCTGCCGTTGGCGACGCGGACGCACCCGTTCGAAGGGTGGAACCACAACCATTGATGCTGTGGCGCATTTCGTAGCGAAACTCGCCAAGAGTTTCGAGGGGCAAAACGCCATGGAACGAACGTCACAACGACTTCCGCTACGCCCAATTAGCACGTGGATTGCGTAGCCACGCTGCTCCGAAAACGGCATCCGGTAATTTGCTGGGTGCGGGCAGACCGATAGCGATGGCTCTTATGGACAAGGCCTTAAATATCGGCTTGTGGATTATTTGTGTTTAGGTGACGTG